>CAVCAX010000096.1:0-13616 GCA_963599995.1 Coprobacillus sp. CAG:698 | reverse complement strand
TTACTCCTCACGTAGACTGCGGTGATAACGTTATCATCATCAATGCAGACAAAGTAAAATTGAGTGGCAATAAATGGAATGACAGAGTCTATTTGTCTTACACAGGTTATCCTGGTGGTCAGAAAGAAATGACTCCTGCTCGTTTAATCGCTAAACCGAATGGTGAAGAAAGATTACTGAAAAAAGTAGTGAAAGGTATGCTTCCTAAGAATATTCTGGGAGCTAAATTGCTGGGCAATTTGTATGTTTACGCTGGTAGCGAACACAAACATGATGCTCAAAACCCAAAAATGATTGATATTAATTCATATAAATAAGATATAATGGAAGTAGTAAATGCATTAGGCAGACGTAAACGTGCTATCGCACGTGTATTCGTAAGCGAAGGTACAGGAAAGATTACTATTAACAAGAGAGACCTTGCAGAGTACTTTCCATCAACTATTCTTCAGTATGTTGTAAAACAACCATTGAACAAGATTGGTGCTGCTGAGAAGTATGACATCAAAGTAAACTTGTGTGGTGGTGGTTTCACCGGTCAGTCTCAGGCATTGCGTTTGGCTATCGCCCGCGCACTGGTTAAAATGAACGCTGAAGATAAAGCTGCTCTCCGTGCTGAAGGATTCATGACACGTGATCCGCGTTCTGTTGAACGTAAAAAACCGGGTCGTCCGAAAGCTCGTAGAAGATTCCAGTTCAGTAAGCGTTAATGTGTTGCCTGACGGAACATGTTTAGTATCTAAACTACCGGGACTCTTTATCAGTGCTTAAGGCTACCCGGCGGTTGGTTTAGAAAAACAAAAAAGAAAGTAAACGATTAAAAGAAAAACAAGATGTCAAGAACAAATTTTGATACATTATTGGAAGCCGGTTGTCACTTCGGACACCTTAAAAGAAAGTGGAACCCTGCAATGGCTCCTTATATTTTCATGGAACGCAATGGTATTCACATCATTGACCTCCACAAAACAGTTGCAAAAGTTGATGAAGCTGCAGAAGCTTTGAAACAAATTGCAAAATCAGGCAAGAAAGTCCTTTTTGTTGCTACTAAAAAACAAGCTAAACAAGTTGTAGCTGATAAGGCTGCATCTGTAAATATGCCTTATGTAATCGAACGCTGGCCGGGTGGTATGTTGACTAACTTCCCTACTATCCGTAAGGCTGTGAAGAAGATGGCTACTATCGATAAGTTGACTAACGATGGTACTTACTCAAATCTGTCTAAGAGAGAAATCCTGCAGATTTCCCGTCAGCGCGCTAAGCTGGACAAGAACTTGGGTTCTATCGCTGACCTGACTCGTCTGCCGTCTGCTTTGTTCGTAATCGACGTAATGAAAGAAAATATCGCTGTTCGCGAAGCCAACCGTCTGGGTATTCCTGTGTTCGGTATCGTGGATACTAACTCTGATCCTTCAAACGTGGATTTTGTAATCCCGGCTAACGATGACGCTACTAAGTCAATCGAAGTGATTCTGGATGCTTGCTGCGCTGCTATGCAGGAAGGATTGGAAGAAAGAAAAGCTGAAAAGATCGATATGGAAGCTGCCGGTGAAGCTCCTGCTGCTAAGGGCAAGAAGAAATCGACTAAAGCAAGACTCGACAAGTCTGACGAAGAAGCAATCAATGCAGCCAAAGCTGCTGCTTTCATTAAGGAAGACGAAGAAGCTTAATATACTGTAAGTAGTCAAGTAGTGAGTAGTTAAGTAGTAAGTAGCAATACTTCTACTTTTTGTATCCAACATTTCTACTTGACTACTTAACTACTTAATACTTGACTACTTTTTTTATAAACGAACTTAAAATAGAAAAATATTATGGCTGTAACAATGGCTGATATAACCAAGCTGCGCAAAATGACCGGAGCTGGTATGATGGACTGTAAGAATGCGTTGACTGAAGCCAATGGCGATTTCGACGGCGCAATGAAGATTATTCGTGAAAAAGGACAGGCAGTTGCTGCAAAACGTTCGGATCGTGAAGCTTCTGAGGGTTGTGTACTTGTAAAGGTTGCTGACGGCTTTGGCGCTATAATCGCTTTGAAATGCGAAACTGACTTCGTTGCTAAGAACGCTGACTTCGTTAAACTGACTCAGGATATTTTGGATGCTGCTGTAGCAAACAAATGTAAGACTCTGGATGAAGTGAAAGCTCTTCCGATGGGTGACGCTACTGTTGCTCAGGCTGTAACGGATAGAAGCGGTATCACAGGCGAGAAAATGGAATTGGATGGCTATATGACTTTGGAAGGTTCTGCTATCGCTACTTATAACCACCAGAACAAGAATTTCCTTTGTACAATGGTTGTTCTGAATAAGGAAGCAGATGCAAAAGTAGGTCATGAGATTGCTATGCAGGTTGCTGCCATGAACCCGATCGCTGTGGATGAAGCCGGTGTTCCTGCTGATGTATTGGAGAAAGAAAAAGAAATTGCAGCTGACAAGGCTCGTCAGGAAGGTAAACCTGAGAACATGATCGAAAAGATCGCTATGGGTCGTATCGGTAAGTTCTACAAGGAAGTATGTCTGCTGAAGCAGGAATATATCCAAGATGCTAAGATGACTGTTGCTGACTATCTGAAGTCTGTAGACAAGGATCTGACTGTAACTGCATTCAAACGCTTTACTTTGAGAGCTGAATAATTCAGTAAGTAGAGATATAAAAAGGTGGCCGCTCGAATTAGTTTTCGTAGCGGCCGTTTTTTTATGCTTTTAGGAGGCTTCCGGCTCGTTTTCGTAGCGGTTTTTTCTATATCCTTAAGAGGGCTTCGGTACTTGGGTATGCTTCTCCTTGGGGAAATATTATCCGGTATAGGTCGGATTTGGGTGCGGCGGTCGTTTGGGAGTGTTATCCGACAGGTTTGGTTTTGGTATAGCCTTCTTTTTTAAGGAGTTCCAGTATCTTTTGCTTGAAGTCGCCCTGTACGATGATTTCTCCGTCTTTGGCTGCACCGCCTACTCCGCATTTGGTTTTCAGAAACTTGCCCAGTTCTTTCAGGTCATTGTCGGTACCGACGAATCCGGTGATGAGTGTCACCACCTTTCCACCCCGGTTTTTGCGGTCGAGTTGTACGCGTAGGTTTTGCTGGGCGGGGGCGAGGGTTTCCTGCTCTTCATCGTCGTCCATTTCGTAATTGAAATTCGGGTTGGTGGAGTAGACAACATTCAGTCGTTCTTTCCAATCGTTGCTATTTTTCATGTTGTTTGTTCTTTTAGTCTTTATTTTAATCTAATCTCGGATGAAAGAAGCCGGACTGTTTTCGGTGAAGAAAAAGCAAACGGGTTCTCATACAATGGTCAAAAGTAGTATTTTGCAGTGAATCCTGCAATTATTTGCATCTTTTGTCGTTTGAATGTTTCGCTGGAGTTTTCGGGTTAATGTTTCACCGGAGTTTTCAGATTAATGTTTCACTGGAGTTTTCAGATTAATGTTTCACCGGAGTTTTCAGGGTACTCCACTGTTAATGTTGAGAGAATGCCGGTCTCTTATGTAGAATTTATGTTAAGCTTCTGTGATATCCATGTTGTATTTCAGAAAAAATAGTGTAAATTTGCCAATCTCTAATCTAAAAGCATGAAAGAAGTGACAATGGATCGTCAGATACAGCATAAAGATAATATGAGGGTGCCGGAACCTACTTTACGTAGATTACCGTGGTACTTGTCTAATGTTAAGTTGCTGAAACAAAGAGGCGAACGTTATGTGTCTTCCACGCAGATATCCAAGGAAATCAATGTTGACGCTTCGCAAATCGCAAAGGATTTATCTTATGTAAATATCTCCGGACGTACGCGTGTGGGGTATGAAGTGGATACTTTGATAGCTGTATTGGAGCACTTTCTTGGCTTTACGGATATACATAAGGCTTTTCTTTTCGGAGTCGGCAGTCTGGGCGGCGCTTTGTTGCAGGACTCCGGTCTTAAGCATTTCGGGCTCGAAATTGTTGCGGCTTTCGATGTGAATCCCGCTTTGGTGGGAACCAGTCTGAATGGTATTCCCATTTTTCATTCGGATGAATTTGAGAGGAAGATGCAGGAGTATGATGTGCATATAGGGGTGCTTACCGTTCCCATTGAAATCGCACAGGGGATTACCGATACAATGGTTGCCGGCGGCATTAAGGCCATTTGGAATTTTACGCCTTTCCGTATCCGCGTACCGGAGGACATTGTGGTACAGAACACTTCACTTTACGCCCATTTGGCGGTCATGTTTAACCGGTTGAACTTTAACGAATTTAAATAATGAAGATTATAGCTGTAGGAATGAACTATGCCCAGCACAATAAAGAACTGGGACATACGTTAATAAATAAAGAGCCGGTTATCTTCATGAAGCCCGATTCGGCAATATTGAAAGACGGTAAACCTTTCTTTATTCCCGACTTTTCAGATGAGGTGCATTATGAGACAGAATTGGTAGTACGCATTAACCGTTTAGGGAAGAATATCGCTCCCCGCTTTGCACACCGCTATTATGATGCGGTGACGGTAGGTATCGATTTTACCGCGCGTGATTTACAGCGCCGGTTCCGGGAAACCGGAGGACCATGGGAACTCTGCAAGGGATTCGACAGCTCGGCGGCGATCGGTACTTTTGTTCCGGTAGAGCGTTTCGCTGACATCCAGCAATTGCATTTCAATCTGACTATTGACGGACAGGAGGTGCAGAAAGGCTGTACGGCGGAGATGTTGTTTCGAGTGGATGATATTATTGCGTATGTAAGCCGTTTTGTTACACTGAAAATTGGGGATCTGTTGTTTACAGGTACGCCTGAAGGGGTAGGTCCCGTCAGTGTAGGACAGCATTTGGAAGGATACCTTGAAGGAGATAAGTTGCTCGACTTTTACATCAGATAATGTGCCTGTTCGCCGATCGGTGATTGGCTGCGGAGTGATTCTGCATCGTAACCGGCATGTTAGCGCATTAATCTATTGCTTATGCACAGGGTACTTTATATTCTTTTGTTATTCGTTATTTTCCCGGTTTCGGCACAGAACCGTTTCATAACGTTGAACTGGCAGGAGCTTCCTGCTGCTCAGACTCTTCCGGAGGTCGTGGAAAACATACCTCTGCCCGATGATTTCCGCTTTTATACTTATCAGGTGAAGATCGAGTTTCCGGAATTTGTGGATCTCGATCGGGAAGCTGCTGCAGAATTGGCTCGGAAGAAGGTGAACTTGCCGGATTATCCGCAAGCGGAAACTTTTGTCGGAGTGGCTGCGTATGAGGGAATCCTGAATGTACGGTTTGTACCTGTCGTATATCGCGGAGGCGTCTATCAACGTATCAATTCTTTTAAACTGTCGGTTATCTCTACACCGCTTCCTAAGGCGGCTACCCGGGTTGCTTATACTACTGTGGCAAAAACAACGGAGGAATCTGTGCTCGCTTCCGGGAGGTTCGTGAAGATACGTGTCTCCGATTCGGGGGTATACCGCATAACAAGTGCCGAACTTCGGGGAATGGGCTTTTCCAACCCAGCCAAGGTCAGGCTTTATGGATATGGAGGCTATCTGCTGTCGAATCGTTTCTCCGAACACCCGGCGGATGATCTTCCGGAAGTACCTTTACACCGCAGTGGAGACGGGGTGCTGTTTTATGCCCGTGGCACTCAGCATTGGCAGAAGAGCGGCAGTACGTTTGGACGCATAAAGAATTTCTATTCGGATTATGCCTATTATTTCTTGACGGAAAGTGATGATACTCCTGCCGAGTTTCCGGTAGAGGAGGGGGTAGACGATAGTGGTGCCAACCGGATTGAGACTGTCGATGCTTTTGCTTTGTACGAAAATGATGCGTATTCATGGTCGGGTTCCGGACGGGAGCTGTATGACTCTTATGATTATTCACTGGGAAATGTGCAGAACTATTCTTTTAAACTTCCCGGCATAACGGATGACAAGGGACGTATCAAAGTGGTATTTGCCGCAAAATCAGAAAATGTGAATACTACGCTGAGTGTCGCTATCGACGGAAACAATATCGGTACCCAAACGATTGGAGGAATTGAGACGAAAGATAAGGATGCACATTATAGGAAAGCTACCGAAGCGGTTTTCGATCACGAATGGGTCGGAAGCAAAACGGAGTCTACAACGGTGACGCTAACTCACAATCGGTCTGCCGGTATCCCCGGAAGGTTGAACTATATTGTATTGAACTATAAGCGCAGGTTGCAGATGAATGGGGCATATCTGACGTTCCGTTCAGAAGATTCCAAGAATAAGAAAAGTACATTTGTCATTTCCGGTGCCAACTCTTCTACGGTTGTGTGGGACATCACTTCTCCTGACGGATATAAGCGGATGGAAGGAACCTTAAATGGGGATACTTATACATTTACCATTCCGGCGAGCAGCACCTTGCGCGAATTTGTAGCGGTGAATACATCCGGTTCTTTTAGCGGGGTGGAAAGTGTGGGCGAAGTACCGAATCAGAACCTGCATGCTCTCAATGGAACAGATATGGTGATTATCGTGCCCGATAGAGCCGCTTTTGTACAGCAGGCGGAACGTCTGGCACAAGTACATCGGGAGAAAAGCGGGTTGACTGTCGAGGTGGTGAAGGCTTCGCAGGTATACAATGAGTTTTCGTCCGGCACACCGGATGCTACGGCTTACCGTCGATTAATGAAGATGCTTTATGATAGGGGAAGTGCAACGGATGAACATTATATAAGGTATCTGTTGCTGTTCGGCGATTGCAGTTATGATAACCGGATGATAACTTCCAGTTGGAGAAGTTACAAGCCTTCTGACTTTTTGCTGTGCTACCAGGCTGAGAATTCGGTAGATGAAACGCAATCTTTTTTCACTGACGATTATTTCGGATTCCTTGATGACACAGACGGGGTTTCCTTATTCAGCGATCTCCTGGATATCGGTATAGGCCGTTTCCCGGTGCGTACAGTGGAGGAGGCCACTGCTGTTGTTGATAAGACAATCGATTACATAAACAACAAGAATGCCGGTCCCTGGAAGCGTACTGCATGCTTTGTGGCTGATGATGCTGCCGGAGATGATAATAACGGGTTTATGGATCAGGCTTGCCGATTGGCCAATTTTATGTATGACGCGAATCCGGTGATGCGTGCGGAGCGTATTCTGGCCGATGCTTATAAACGCGAATCATCCGCCACGGGGCATACTTACCCTCAGGCTACCAAGCGTTTGTTGCAGTTGTTTGAACAGGGGATGTTTTTCTTGAATTATACGGGGCATAGCGGCACTACCACTTGGGCTGAGGAAAAGCTGTTGACATCGGCGGATATAGTCAAACTCTCTTCTTCCCGCTTGCCGATCTGCTTCACTGCGTCTTGTGAATTTACACGTTTTGATGCTGCTGATACATCTGCCGGCGAGTTGGCTTTCCTGAATTCAAAGGGAGGAGTCATCGCCATGATTTCTGCCTCTCGGGTAGTGTATGATAGTCCGAATGACAGGTTGAACAATGTATTTATAAAGACGCTGTTTTCTACTCAGGGAGGAAAGCGGTTGCGTTTGGGAGATGTGGTTCGTTTATCTAAAAGAGCTACAGAGGATGGAACTGGAACAACAAAAGCCAATAAGTTGAACTTTAACCTGATGGGGGATCCTGCATTGATGCCTGCCTATCCCGATTATAAAATCGAAGTCGATGAGTTTGCCGGTCCTTTGACCGATGAATGGCCTTATGTGAAAGCCGGAGGCAAAGTAACAGTCAAAGGGCACATCCTTACTCCCGAAGGTGAGCCGGCCGATGATTTTACCGGTACGGTCCATCCTTTTCTCTATGACAGTAAGGAAGAGGTCTCAACGCTTAATAGCCTTAATAAAGGGGCAGTTACCTATACGGACTATATGAAAGTGCTTTTCTCCGGAATGGATTCTGTACGTAACGGCCGTTTTGAATTGACTTTCCCGATACCGTTGGACATTAATTATTCCGATGGGCAAGGATTGCTGAATCTTTATGCGTGTGATGCTGACAAGCGTGAAGCCGGCGGTACTTTTGGTAATTTCCTTGTTGGCGGAACGGCGGACGAGCTGCCTGCCGAAAGTGAAGGCCCTAAGGTGACGGTTTATCTGAATACTCCTGATTTCCCATGGGGAGGGCAGGTGAATGAGACTCCTTATTTTATAGCCGAGCTGGAAGACGAAGACGGTATCAATACGGTGGGTAACGGCATCGGACATGATCTTTCTCTCTGCATCGATGGTAAAACGACCTATACTCTGAATGACTATTATACTCCGGTAGCCGGCAGTTATACAAAAGGTACGGTTGCATACTCCATCCCTGCTTTGTCTGAGGGTAAGCATACGTTGACTTTCCGTGCCTGGGATATAATGAATAACTCCTCCGTGCGGACACTTGACTTTGAAGTTGTGAACGGATTGCGTCCCGGACTGTTTTCTATCACGTGTAGCGATAATCCGGCCCGTACCGGTACGAAGTTTATCCTTTCTCATGACCGTCCGGGTTCGGAACTCGATGTGCGTATTGCCGTTTGTGACTTTGCCGGCCGTGAACTTTGGGTGCATACCGAGCACGGGATCTCTTCCGGAGGATACTATTATATAGACTGGGATTTGTGTAGCAATGGCGGTCAGCGATTGGCACCGGGTATTTATCTGTATCGTGCTTCCATCTCTTCCGACGGGAGCAAGGAGAGCACTCAAACTGAGAAAATAGTCATTCTGGCACAATAAATCAGTGAAAATCCGGTTTATATCTACACATTTATAAGATTGATTATGAAGAAAATATTTGTAACATTTTTATTGTTCTTTGCTTTCTCTGTCTGTACGTGGGCTCAGAAAGAAGAGTTCAACCCCATTAATACAGGTGTCAATTCTCTGGGCATCGCTCCCGATTCCCGCGGTGGCGGTATGGGAGATGTCGGTGCCGCTACCGATCCGGATAATAACTCGCAGTTCTGGAATCCTGCGAAGTATCCGTTTACTATCGGTCGTGCCGGTGTCTCGATCTCTTATACTCCCTGGTTGCGCAAGTTGGTAAGTGATATCGACTTGGCCTATCTGGCCGGATATTATCGTATCGGCGACTATCAGGCTATCAGTGGTTCACTCCGTTATTTCTCTTTGGGCGAAGTACCTGTGGGAGGAACTGAGTCGTCCGCTCCTACCCATAACATCAGCCCTTATGAAATGGCAGTGGACGTAGCTTATTCGCGTATGTTGTCCGAGCGCTTCTCTGCCGCTGTCGCTCTTCGTTACATCTTCTCCGATTTGGCTTATAAGCAGGATGAGACCGTGTCTCCGGGTTCTGCATTTGCGGCTGACATCGCTTTTTATTATACGAATTACATCATGCTGGCCCAGCGCGAGTGCATGCTTTCGTTCGGATTGAATCTTTCCAATATCGGTACGAAGATCTCCTATGATAGTGGGGCTCATAGCCAGTTCCTACCTACCAATTTCCGTCTGGGTGCTTCGTTGCTTGCGCCTATCGATGATTACAATACGATTGCATTCAGCTTGGATCTGAATAAGCTGATGGTGCCTACGCGCCCTACCAAAGAACAATACCAGGAGATAACCGGTGCTGAGGATACATCAGGATATAATGATTGGTTGCAAGCGGAAGGATACAATGACATCTCTCCGATCAAGGGAATTTTCAAGTCTTTCAGTGATGCCCCCGGTGGTTTTAAAGAAGAGCTTCAGGAAATCCAATGGTCATTGGGTGTGGAATATACCTATCACAATCAGTTCTCTGTGCGCGGCGGTTATCATTATGAACACGAAAACAAAGGCAACCGTAAGTATTTCTCTTTCGGTGCCGGTTTCAAGATGAGTGTTTTCTCATTGGATGCCGCCTATTTGATTTCTACGGCACAGAGCAACCCGCTCGACCAGACGCTGCGCTTCACATTGGGATTTGATCTTGACGGCATCAGGGATTTGTTCGGGCGCCGGCGTTAATAAAATAGACTTAAAGTGAAGTTGAAAATACCATTGAAGAGAATTCAAACAGACTTTTTTTAACAGGCTCTAAATAATAGGAGGCAGATCGTAGGGTCTGCCTTATTGTTTCAGATAATAAAGAATAGATATGAAGATACGTGTAGGTTTCGGTTTTGATGTCCATCGGTTGGTGGAAGGCCGTGAGTTGTGGTTAGGAGGAATCCGTCTGGAACACGAAAAAGGACTGCTGGGACATTCGGATGCGGATGTATTGATTCATGCCATTTGTGATGCTCTGCTGGGGGCTGCCAATATGCGCGATATCGGTTTTCATTTTCCGGATACTGCCGGTGAGTTTAAGAACATCGATAGCAAGATATTGTTGAAAAAAACGGTGGAACTGATTGCCACAAAGGGATACCGTATCGGCAATATCGACGCTACTGTCTGTGCCGAGCGTCCTAAGCTGAAGGCTCATATCCCTGCGATTCAGGAGAAACTGGCTGAGGTGATGGGGGTAGACACCGATGATGTATCCATCAAAGCCACCACCACGGAAAAACTCGGCTTTACCGGTCGTGAAGAGGGGATTTCGGCTTATGCTACCGTATTGATCGAGAAAGCATAATCTCTTTTTTTTATTTATTGGCCGGCTATTTACTGTCAGGGTGCCCTCTCTGCTCAGCACGCTCCTCATGTGGTGTGAGCACGGTCTTTGCAATTCGTGAGCACGGTCCTCACGAATAGTGAGCACTGTCCTTACGAATCGTAAGCACGCCTTTTATCGCTCGTAAGCACGGTACCGGGCAAGCCGGGGGATGCCCGAACTTAAGTGCTCTGACGTACCTCCCTCTATCCCAGAAGTTTTACATGGCTTAAACGGGTGTATTTCACACCGTGCAGTTCATAAGTCCGTGCCACCCGTGCCGAAGCGATATGTATCAGTTCATTCACTTTGTATTCATGCTCGGTAGCGGGCACCTGACACGACTCCTGGCTTGGGCTTTTGCTGGTAAACCGGATCACAACCCGGTTTGCTGACGGATCTGTCAATGTCACGATTTGCCGGACATAGAACAACACGGTGGTTCCGTTCACCCGGGTTTTGTACGGGTCGTCTTCTATCCTTACTTTGAGAACTTTCAATGTGAGGTCTGTCACTTTCTCTCCTGTATTTCCCAGAAAGCGCCCTGCTTCCTGTTTCTGTCTGGCTTTTCGTTGCATCAGATCCAGATGTACCGAATGATAGACTTTGGCAATTTCTACAAAACGCTCCTGCTTGGGGATTCGTGGGGTATATTTATACGCAATCCAGCTCAGATAGGCGGGATCCACTTTCAGGATTTCGTGCAGATAGTGCCCGCGGTATTTCCCGAAAGGAATGAGATCGTCTCCGTTGCTCTGCATCCTTTTGGAGTTGTAATCCACAATGAGCAGGCAACGCCTTGAGAAATAGAACAGGGTGCTGGCCATTCGTAGTGCCTCATAAATGTCGGGAGACAGATCGTGTATGAATAATATGGATTGTTTTTCCGGTTCCGGCGAATAAATCCATAAGGAGTAATCACTGTGTCCGGGCCGCGGTAGCACGATAAGATAAGCACCTGCCTCTTTGAAGGATGTTCTACCCCGGTTGTACTCATTCAGTTTGGCGTACAAGAGGGTTTCTTCGGTTTCGGATATTCCCGATAGTCTTGGATTGGCCATGTTATGAGATTTATTATTTTCAAATATATTACTATTTCCTTGAATAATCAAACTTTAGAGTGATTCTCTGAATAATATCTCTATATTTGTATCTGATCACAGTAAGTGAGCCTTATGTACCATTTGAGAGATGAAGAACATACAGATAAGATATCTTTTTTTACTCTTGACAGCATTGTTCTTTGCCTGTTCAGATGCAGTACACCGGTACGTGCCATCTTTGTTACGAGCCGATTCATTGATGCAAGCCGGCTGCACCGACAGTGCGTTGGTCGTATTGGAAAATATCTCCACCAAAGAGTTGGTATTCTCCTCCTCCCAAGCCCGGTATGCCTTGTTGTTGACACAAGCAAAAGACCAAAGCTACCTTCTTCATACCGATGATTCCTTGATTCGTATTGCAGTAGATTATTATGATGGTACAGGCGATGTCGCTTCCCGTGCAAAGGCGCATTATTATCTGGGCCGGGTTTATCAGGATATGAATGATGTGGAAGGTGCAGTTCGCGAGTATTTGACCGCCATGCCGCTTGCCGAACAAATGGGCGACTACCAGCAGACTTACTTGTTGCAACACAATTTGGCTTATGTCTATTGGCAAAACGGGTGGGTGGACGAAGCCGGTGCTCTCTATAGGAGTACCTTGAGACTGGCAGAGGAAAAAAAGGATTCCTTGAATTGGGCATTGGCATTAACCCATCTTTCCGATATTGATATTGAAAAGGGAGAGTCGCATTATGCTGGAGTGGAGAAGTCTTTGAACCAGGCTATTTTACTCATGAAGAATCAGCAGAATAATCATATAACTAAAGTGGTTCTTATCTCTTTGGCCTATCTATACGAACGGATGGATCGAATGCCGGAAGTGGTTTCTGTGGGCAAGCGCATCATTTCTCTTCAACCGGATACGACCGGGCTTTATGGGGTTTATTTTCTTATGGGCAGCGCTTATTCTCAGATGGAGAAACCCGATTCTGCAATGTATTATTTAAATAAATGTTTGTCTTCAGATTCCTATGCTATCAAAGAAAGCACTTATATGCGTTTGGCCGATATTGCCAGTGGGCAGGGAAAGGTAAAAGAGGCACTTGGGTATGAACATAAATACATGGCTTATAAAGATTCTGTTGAGAGGATGAAGCAGCCGGCTAAGGCGATTGCTGTTTCAAAAGATATTGCCTATCAACAGTCGATTAGGGCATATCGCTCTTCCTTGAATCATTCTAAATATTACATTGCTTTTATTGTTCTTCTGTTTTCTGTTATTGCTGTCAGTTTATACCATAAACGCAGGAAGGAGAAACGTGTGGCAGATTCTCTTTTTAAGCAACTGCATACTGTTTCTTCGCAATTGGAGCAAGTACAGCTGTTACTACACCAAAAAGAAGATGAAACGGCTTTGTTAAGGCAACGTTTAAATGGAAGTGAGGATGCAATGAAAATGCAACAGTACAATGACTGCATAACAAAGTTGATAGATGAAATGCGTTTGTTGCGCATAGGAAAAGATGAAGCATTGAAGAAAAAGGATGAAATTATAGAGGAATTAAGATGCAATAATTTTAGTAAACTGATGTCGGAAACTGATATTTATCGGAAACTGCAGGCTCTGAAAAAGCTTAACAAGAATACGTCGGATAAAGTTAAGTTGACTGATGCGGATTGGGCAGAATTGGAGAACGAATTTGACCGTCTGCTTCCGTGTTTCTTAAATCAGCTTAACCATAAGTACGAGGCACTGTTGAGAGATGATATACGCTTTTGTTGTTTGGTGAAGATAGGTTTCAACTATTCCGAAATACAGTATATTCTTGCTTGTGCCCCCGACACCGTTTATAAACGTGATCGAGGAGTAAAAAAGAGAATGCGGATAGATCAAAAGGTGAAATTGAAAGAGGTTATTAATGAATTGTAGATCTCTATCCGTTAAATTCTATTCTGATAATTGGTGATTTAGGTTAAGAAAAACTCCTCTCTTTTATTTTTAACATAGTACTATAT
>CAVCAX010000095.1:1643-11410 GCA_963599995.1 Coprobacillus sp. CAG:698 | reverse complement strand
ACTTAGATTGGTGAACCGGATTGTGTTTTCATCATCCGGCTTGCTCCATTCGTCGTAGAATCCTTCCATTTTGTATGAGTAGAGAATATTGGAAGGATAGTCGTAATTGATGGACGACACTTTTACAGAAAAGATGTTCTGGTTATATTTCAGTTTAAGGACGTGGGTATCGTCGATATCTGTTTGAAGCAGCGAGTTTTTGTCTCCCGGATAGACTGTCTGATAAAACAGATTGAAGTCACTGAAGACCATTTTGGAAGAGTAAGTCCTTGGTATCTTCATGTCTTTGTGAAACTCTACCGCTCCGTCTGAACTACCGAATACAAAGAAGCCGTTACTTCGCAATGTACCGGATTCTGCATTGAAATGAATGCTCATCAAGCCTTGTTCTCTGGTCCAGTTGTGAAATGTTCCCAGTTTCGGGTCGAAACTGCTCAAGCCGTTTTCCGTACTGATGAAAATTTCACCATTATGGTCGGATAGTATGGTGTAGATGTTATTGGATATCAGTGCGCAGTTTTCCGAATGATAATGGGTGAAAAGTTTCACTTTCGGATCGTATATCAATAACCCCGAACCACTGGTTCCTATATAGAGGTTACCGTCTTCTTGATACAGTGAATATATGTAAGTCGACTCAACCGGTAACTTGATGCGTTCGTATCTTCCGGATTCTTTATCTAACAGATACAGTCCGGTGGCTGTGCCGATCCACATCTCGTTACTGCTTTTCTCCACAATGGAAGTGATGGAGTTCAAGCCGTTGTAAAGGCGGATTGTTTTCCTGACGGCATCGATCCGTTTCAGATTGTAATATCCTCCTGACCAGATTTTATTTTGCGAGTCCTTCATAATTGTCCGGATGTATTTATCCGGGCGTATGTCTGAATGTGAGTATAGGTTGGGAGTGAAATATTCAACGGACAAATTTCTCTTGTTAATTTGATACATGCCTGAATTGTATCCTCCTGCCCAGATTACTCCGGGGGTTACCTCGCATAGGGTGATAAAAATATGGTTCTTGTTATCGGTGGATTCAAACGAGCTGAGGAAAGAGTGCCACTGTCCGGTTTTGGAATAGTAGAGACTGATGCCGTTAGTGGTAGCAAACCAAAGGTCGCCTTCAGAATCTTCTATCACACTGTTTACTTGATCATTGATCAGTGATTGCTTGTTGCCGATGGAGTGTTTTATCCAGTTATAACCGGAATAGCGATTGTTGCGTACGGTAATCCCTACCGGGTAGTTGGCCAGCCAAATACGTTCTTCTTCGTCTACATAAACATCGTTGATACTGTTACCGTTCATGCCATTGTTCCTATTATAATCGGTTACTATATATGGCCTGGTCCGGTAAGAATCTGCATTCATCTCGAATACTCCCGCTCCATCGGTGGCTATCAGCAATTCCTTATCATTTAAGGGTTTGATGGCATTGATGCTGATGTCTGTCAGGGATATTTGAGGTTGGAAACTTTGTTTGGTACTCATATCATAGACATAAATACCCCGTTGGAAAGTTCCGATGAATAGTTTTCTCGTTTTCTGATCGAAATACAATTCATTGATCTGTACTGCGATTTTATCCAGTTTATCGCAATGGATGAGGGAGAGTGTTCCTTGTTTTAATTCTGCATAGTGTATTCCTTTTTCTGTACCGATGAAGAAGTGGGTTTCGTCTATTTGTACGATGTCCGTGATGGCTTCGTCTATTGCATTCGTAATTTCGGTCGTATCTTGTGATTTTGTATTATATAAATAGATGTCTTTCTCACAACATAACCAGATCGTATGATTCTTGTCGATATAACTGTAACTGACAGGAGCAGGTATGTCTTTGTTTTCTACAATGGGGAGCTTGTATACCAGTTCAAAAGCATCGTGGGCACTATCGTATCGGTATACTTTTCCTTTTTTCCCTATTTCCCATAATATACCTTCCGTGTCGATGTATAGCCAGTTCAGATTCAGCAAAGAGTTAACCTCTTCTTTACCGTCCATTAGTTTGTATTGTTTGAACTCCTTACCATTGTAACGGTCTATGCCTTCGTGTGTGAGAAACCACATATATCCTTTCCTGTCTTTTTGGATAGAGTATACCCGTCTGTTGCTCAGCCCGTCTTCTACACCTATGTATTTATAGATTTGCGCTATACAAGAAAATGGGAATAATAATAAGATAAAAAGCCATTTCTTCATGTTAGTAAGACATTTAGAGTTGCAAAACTTAGCTCCAAGAGGGGAAAGATTGTGTTACAAAATTAAGAAGTATTTTCGATATAACAAAATAAATCAGGAAGATAGAATTTTCCACTATGCTTCTGCCGGTTTAATTTGTACAAGGTTTTGTATGTTTTTATACATTGTGGCAATAGCCTTGGGGGGGTAGCAGGAAGGGCTTGACTTTACATCCTTTTGAGCGGTACGATTTAAGCTGTACAATACGATTCGTCCTATAGAACTCCGGTTATATTATGCAAAAGAGGGTGTGTCATAATGCCCAAATAGAAAGATTCACCCCAGCCACAGATACTTGTAGCAGGGGTGAATTCTTTGAAAAGGACGTTTTGACACATCCTCTTTTGAGGGTATTATCTTTAGAGAGATAATCTCTAAGGTCGGGTTATCTGGTCTTTTCTTCCACCCATTTGCGTGCATTAACGAATGCTTCGATCCAAGGAGTAACCTGGTCGCTATGGATTCGGTCTGCCGGGTAGTATGCGTTCTGCCAGGGGAAGATGGCGCGTTCCAAGTGTGGCATCATTGCCAAATGGCGACCGTCTGCACTGGCCAAGGCTGCTATCGAGTAATCTGAACCATTCGGGTTACCCGGATATTCGTCATACGAATATTTGGCAACCACATTGTATTTGTCTTCGTCGTATGGCAAAGAGAATTTTCCTTCTCCGTGGGCTACCCAAATACCTAACTTGCTGCCACTCAGTGAACCGAACATGACACTGCGGTTAGTAGGGATGGTTAAGCCTATGAAAGTGGATTCAAACTTATGAGAGTCGTTGTGGAGCATCTTACCTTGCTTCTTGTGCTCCGGATTGATAAGTCCCAATTCCATCATCAACTGGCAACCGTTGCAGATTCCCAATGACAGGGTGTCTTCACGTGCATAGAACTTGTCGAGTGCTTCTTTGGCTTTCGGATTAAACAAGAAACCTCCCGCCCAACCTTTGGCAGAGCCCAATACATCCGAGTTCGAGAAACCACCGCAGTAAACAATCATGTTTACATCTTCCAGAGTCTCGCGGCCGCTGATGAGGTCGGTCATTGTCACATCTTTTACATCGAAACCTGCCAAGTAGAGTGAATAGGCCATTTCACGTTCACCGTTCGTTCCTTTTTCACGGATGATGGCTGCACGGATGCCGCTTGGAGTACGGCGGTCCGGCGTGATGCCGTATTGGGAAAGCTTTCCTTTGAAGTCCGGCATGAATGCGAATTCCAGCGGTTGCATCTTGTAATTCTCAAAACGTTTCTTGGCGCAGCCGTTCATGGACTGCTTGCGGTCGAGCAGATAAGAGGAGGCGTACCATACGTCACGCATATAATCGATGCCGAACTGGTAAGTAATTCCGTCTTTCGATACCAGAATATGGCGTTCATCGGTCGGTTTACCTATCTTGATGAATCCTACGCCGGCATCTTCCAGGATCTTTTTCACCTCTTCTTTATGTTTGTCGGCTATTTGGATAACGACACCCGGATTCTCGGCAAAGAGGATTTTCACCATATCGGTTTCTTTTATCTTGTCGAAGTTGATGTCGAGACCGCCTTCCATATTGGCGAAACACATTTCGAGCAGGGTGGTGATAATACCGCCTGCCGAGATGTCATGTCCTGCAAGGATCAAGCCTTTCTTCACTAATTCCTGTATAGCTAAGAAGGCATCGCGGAAATATTCGGCATCCTGTACGCAAGGCACTTCGTCGCCAACTTTACCCAATGACTGTGCAAAGGCAGAACCACCCAGTTTCAGCGCATCGAAACTGAAGTCTATATGATAAAGCGTTGTCTTCTCGTTGTTTACCAGTACGGGAGAAACTACTTTTTTGATGTCGGAAACTTCACCGCCGGCAGAAACAATTACGGTTCCCGGAGAGATAACTTTCTCGCCGTTGGGATATTTCTGAGTCATGGACAAAGAGTCTTTTCCTGTCGGTACATTGATTTGCAGAGCACAGCAGAAATCACTCAGTGCCTTGACGGCCGTGTACAGACGGGCATCTTCACCCTCTTGAGAACGACAGGGCCACATCCAGTTGGCCGACAACGAAATGCTGTCCATACCTTCGGCCATCGGCGCCCATACCAGATTGGTCAGCGCTTCACTGACAGAGAGGATAGAACCGGCTGCCGGATCGGCCAATGCTGCTTGCGGAGCATGTCCGATGGAGGTGGCGATACCTTTCTCGCCGCGATAATCCAATGCTACGACACCGCAATCGCTCAGTGGCAACTGTAATTCACCCTGACACTGCTGACGGGCTACCTTTCCTGTTACGGAACGGTCTACCTTGTTTGTCAACCAGTCTTTGCAGGCTACCGCTTCCAATTGCAATACGTTGGTGAGGTATTCGTGCAGTTTGGACTGTTCATATACTGGCATCTCGTAGTGACGCTCTACGGTTTTGTCTATCATGTAGGTCTTGGGAGACGAGCCGAACATTTGGTCTACCGCCAGATCGAACGGACGTACCCCGTCGGCTTGTTGGAAAGCAAAGCGATGGTCGCCGGTCGTTTCGCCCACTACATACATCGGAGCGCGTTCGCGTTCGGCAATCTTGCGTACATGCTCGATGGCCTCTTCTTTGATAAGAAGTCCCATGCGTTCCTGTGATTCGTTGGCTATGATTTCTTTGGCGGAAAGCGTCTTGTCACCGATCGGTAATTTGCTCATATCGATCAGACCGCCACATTCCTCTACCAGTTCCGACAGACAGTTGACGTGTCCGGCCGAACCGTGGTCGTGGATAGAGACCACCGGATTCTCCTCTTCTTCGCAAAGGGCGCGCACCACATTATTGGCACGTTTCTGCATCTCAGCATTGGCACGCTGTACGGCATTCAGTTCGATGCCGCTACTGTAACGTCCTGTATCTACCGAAGATACCGAACCTCCACCAAGTCCGATGCGGTAATTGTCACCACCGATCACTACTATTTTATTGCCAGCTTCGGGGTGTCCTTTCAGGCAGTCGCGTTGTGTGCCGTAGCCTACACCGCCCGCCAGCATGATTACTTTATCGTAACCGTATGTCTCATTGTTCTCTTTATGTTCGAAAGTCAGTACCGAACCGCAGATAAGCGGCTGACCGAACTTGTTGCCGAAGTCGCTGGCACCGTTGGAGGCTTTGATCAGGATTTGTTCCGGAGTTTGATACAGCCATTTGCGTACCGGCAGGATTTCTTCCCAAGGACGGCCTTCATCCGTACGAGGGTATGATGTCATATAGACAGCAGTTCCGGCAATGGGCCATGAACCCTTACCGCCACCCATACGGTCGCGTATTTCACCTCCCGTACCGGTCGATGCTCCGTTGAAAGGTTCTACGGTGGTAGGGAAGTTGTGTGTTTCCGCTTTCAGTGAGATGACACTTTTGATGTCTTTGATCTGGAAGAAATCGGGTTTTGAATGGTCTGCCGGTGCAAACTGTTCCACTACCGGTCCTTCTGCAAAGGCTACGTTGTCCTTGTAGGCGGAGATTATTTTGTTGGGATTTTCCTGTGTGGTCTTTTTTATCATCTGGAAAAGGGAAGATTCCTGTTCCACACCGTCGATGATAAACGTACCGCCGAAGATTTTATGACGGCAGTGTTCCGAATTGATTTGTGCAAAACCGAAGACTTCCGAATCGGTCAGTTTGCGGCCTAAGTCGTTTTCTACCTTTTTCAGATAGTCCATTTCCTCTTTGGAAAGAGCAAGTCCTTCCTTTTCATTGTACGCTTCCAGATCTTCGATATAGATAATCGGTTCCGGTTGGCGGTTGGTGGTGAATACATTCTGATCCAACCCTTTGTACATGCGTTGCAGCATCGGGTCATAGTCTGCATTTTCGTCTTTTACCGGGAAGTATTCTTCGATGCGGCTGATACCTTCGATACCCATGTTCTGGGTGATCTCTACAGCATTTGTACTCCAGGGGGTAATCATTTCGCGACGTGGGCCGATGAAACAGCCTTTCAGGTTTTCTTCACTTTCCGCTTTAGCTTCTCCAAAAAGCCAGCAAAGTTTATCACTATCATCCGGGGTGAGCGGGTGGTTGCTCTCTACGGCAATCACACTCTTGGAAGGGGTTCTGAAAAAAAGAATCATGTTTTATATTTACGATTTACAATTTACGATTTACGATTAAAGCTTCTTCATGGTGTTTGAAGGCCGGCTTCTTTCTCTCTTTCTTGCGGTGCAAAGATAAACAAATTCATTGGTATATGGAAGTTATAAGTGCTTTTTTCATTGGGGGATCGAGGCGGATTTGTTCGATGGTGTCCGGGGGGATAAGGATCGTGCTGAAGTGATGTAAAGATTGTGCTGAAGTGATGTAAAGACAGTTCTTTTTCCGATTATCCTACCGTACGGTCGAAAAAACGTTAAGAACCTATGACTGTCTCATAAAAAAATGCGATATTTGCGACATGAATCAGATAGGAACAATTCTCGATATATTAATAAAGGGCTTTGCTATCGGCGTTATTGTCTCTGCTCCATTGGGACCGGTCGGAGTCCTGTGTATTCAGCGTACCCTGAATAAAGGGCGTTGGTATGGCTTTGTGACAGGTTTGGGAGCTTCTTTAAGTGATATTGCCTACGCGCTTCTTACCGGATACGGGATGAGCTTTATTTTTGATTATATCGATAAGAATATTTTCTATTTACAATTGCTGGGAAGTATCATGTTGCTTCTCTTCGGAATTTATACGTTCCGTAGTAATCCGGTCAAGTCTATCCGTCCGGCATCCGCCAACAAAGGTTCTTATTTCCATAATTTCGTTACGGCATTTGCCGTTACACTTTCCAATCCTCTTATAATCTTTCTCTTTATAGGTCTTTTCGCCCGTTTTGCTTTCCTGCAGCCCGGGGTTTTGCTTTTCGAGACCATTACCGGTTATCTGGCAATCGTTATCGGTGCATTGGCCTGGTGGTTCGGAATCACTTTCTTCGTTAATAAAGTGCGCAAGAAATTCAATCTGCGGGGTATCTGGATACTGAACCGCATCATCGGCAGTATTGTTATGCTGGTGTCGGTTGTGGGGTTGGTGTACACATTGCTCGGTGAATCGATATATGGATAATAAGGTAAAGAAAAAACAGAAGAAATGAAGATTGCAGGACAGCTGAAAGAAAAGAATATTGCCGAATATCTTATATATATGTGGCAGGTAGAGGACCTGATCCGTGCCAATGATTGTGATTCCGACCGGGTAGAACAGACGATCATTGCCCGTTATCCGGAGGAAGAACGTCCCGCTCTACGCGAATGGTACGGTAATCTTATCGGTATGATGCGCGATGAGAATGTGCGTGAGAAAGGGCATTTGCAGATCAACCGGAACGTTATTATCAATCTGACGGATTTACATAATGCTTTGCTTGCATCGCCGAAGTTTCCGTTTTATAATGCCGCTTATTTTAAAGCGCTTCCTTTTATTGTAGAGTTGCGCAGTAAAAACGGTCAGAAGGAAGAACCCGAACTGGAGACTTGTTTTGAAGCATTGTATGGGGTGATGCTGCTTCGTTTGCAAAAGAAAGAGATCAGTCCGGAAACGGCCAAGGCGATAGAGGCAATCAGTGGATTTCTCTCATTGTTGGCCAATTACTACGACAAGGATAAAAAAGGTGAATTGAAATTAGAAGATTAATATATGAGGATATTAGTAACCGGGGCCAACGGACAGTTGGGTAACGAGATGCAGGTGCTTGCCAAAGAGAACCCGCAGCACATCTGTTTTTTTACCGATGTCCGGGAACTGGATATTTGTGACGAGCAGGCTGTACGTGCGTTTGTTACGGAGAATGAGATCGATCTGATCGTGAACTGTGCCGCATATACGGCAGTAGACGGTGCAGAGGATAACCGTGAATTGTGTGATAAACTGAATCATGTGGCTCCGGGATATCTGGCGCGTGCCGCACAAAGTCGTGGCGCTGCCATTATACAGGTCTCTACGGATTATGTTTTCGATGGCACGGCTCATACCCCTTATCATGAAGACGAACTCACTTGCCCGGCTTCTGTATACGGCTCTACCAAGTTGGCGGGAGAGCGGGCGGTGACCGAAGGATGCGAGAAGGCGGTTATTATCCGTACGGCATGGCTTTATTCCATCTATGGGCATAATTTTGTAAAGACAATGCTACGTTTGGGACGTGAGCGCGATACCCTCGGGGTTGTTTTCGATCAAGTGGGAACCCCGACTTACGCCAATGACCTGGCATCCGCCATTTATGCTATTATAAATAAAGGTATAGTGCCGGGAGTTTATCATTTCAGCGATGAAGGAGTCTGCTCATGGTATGATTTCACGAAAGCAATTCATCGTCTGGCGGGTATTACCACCTGCAAAGTGCGTCCGCTCCATACGGCGGATTATCCGGCAAAAGCTCCCCGTCCGGCCTATTCCGTATTGGACAAGACAAAGATTAAAACCACTTTTGATATAGAAATCCCGCATTGGGAAGAGAGCCTTGCGCGTTGCATGGCATTATTGAATGACTAATTTACAGTATGGCAGAAAATACAGAAATACAAAGAAGGCGGACATTCGCCATTATCGCGCATCCGGATGCCGGTAAGACATCGTTGACAGAAAAACTGTTGCTCTTTGGTGGGCAGATACAGGTGGCCGGGGCGGTGAAAAGTAATAAGATCAAAAAGACGGCTACTTCGGACTGGATGGAAATCGAGAAACAGCGTGGAATTTCGGTAACCACCTCCGTGATGGAGTTTGACTATCGCGATTACAAAATCAACATTCTCGACACTCCGGGTCACCAAGACTTTGCCGAAGATACTTATCGCACGCTGACTGCCGTAGACAGTGTTATCATTGTGGTGGACGGTGCGAAAGGTGTGGAGACGCAAACACGTAAACTGATGGAGGTATGCCGCATGCGCAATACGCCGGTCATCATCTTCGTCAATAAGATGGACCGTGAAGGAAAAGACCCGTTTGATCTGCTCGATGAACTGGAAGAGGAACTGATGATTCAGGTACGTCCGCTTTCCTGGCCGATAGAACAGGGAGCCCGTTTTAAGGGTGTATATAATATATATGAGAATAAGCTGGATCTTTATCAACCTTCCAAACAGGTGGTGACGGAGAAAGTGGAAGTCGACATCAACAGCGATGAACTGGACAATCAGATTGGTGGAGCACTGGCGGATAAACTACGCGGTGATCTGGAATTGATCGAGGGAGTTTACCCGGAATTCGATCACGAGGCCTATCTGGCAGGAGAGTGTGCTCCGGTATTTTTCGGTTCGGCATTGAATAACTTCGGTGTTCAGGAACTTCTGAACTGTTTCGTGGAAATTGCTCCGAGTCCCCGTCCTGTGCAAGCCGAAGAGCGTGAGGTGAAACCCGATGAACCGAAGTTTACCGGATTCATCTTTAAAATTACGGCCAATATCGATCCGAACCACCGTTCGTGTATTGCTTTCTGCAAAATCTGTTCGGGCAAGTTTACGCGTAACGCCCCCTATTTGCACGTGCGTCATGGTAAGATGATGCGTTTTTCATCACCTACCCAGTTT
>CAVCAX010000095.1:791-1633 GCA_963599995.1 Coprobacillus sp. CAG:698 | reverse complement strand
TATGGCACAACGGAAAACGACAATTGATGAAGCGTATGCCGGTGATATTATCGGTCTGCCGGATAACGGAACCTTCAAGATCGGCGATACATTGACAGAAGGAGAACAATTGCATTTCCGCGGATTGCCCAGCTTCTCTCCGGAGATGTTCAAATATATAGAGAATGCCGACCCGATGAAGCAGAAACAGCTTGCCAAGGGAATCGACCAGCTGATGGACGAAGGTGTGGCACAGTTGTTTGTCAATCAGTTCAACGGCCGTAAAATCATCGGTACGGTGGGACAACTTCAATTTGAGGTGATTCAATATCGTCTGCTCAATGAGTATAACGCTTCGTGCCGTTGGGAGCCGTTAAGTCTCTACAAAGCCTGCTGGATTGAAAGCGAGGATCCTGAGGAATTGGAAGCGTTCAAGAAACGCAAATACCAATACATGGCCAAAGACCGCGAGGGACGCGATGTGTTCCTTGCCGACTCCAACTATGTATTACAGATGGCACAGATAGATTTTAAGAACATCAAATTCCATTTCACAAGCGAATTTTAATAATGTGTCAATATGCCAATGTGCCAATTAGCAGCGCTGTTATAGCGAATGCTGATTGGCACATTGGATATTATTAATATTATTATTTCATCCTCCATTTGGTATATTGGCATATTAGCACATTGGTGTATTAGCACATTGGCACATTAACATATTAGCCATTATTATTCATCAATTCTATTGCGATTTAGCTTTTTTTATTCTTTTCCTCCTTTATATTTTCTTCTTTTATTGGTAATTTCGGACGTTTTTTTGAAAATTGATCAAACTACTAATAATTTATTATATGGAAAAC
>CAVCAX010000095.1:0-781 GCA_963599995.1 Coprobacillus sp. CAG:698 | reverse complement strand
GAAACAGCGCTTTTGCTGATGGTGGTCGGTATGGCTACCGTGTTCGTAATTTTACTTATCGTCATTAATTTGGGTAAACTATTGATTTTGCTGGTCAACAAATACGCTCCGGAAGAAGTGGTACCTGCCAAACAGGCTTCCCGTGCTCCTGAGGCTATTCCCGGCAATATCATGGCTGCCATTACCGCTGCCGTCAATGTAGTAACCCATGGCAAGGGTAAAGTATCGAAAGTAGAAAAATTATAAAACACAACTAATTAGGAATATGAAAAAAGAAATCAAATTCAGCTTGGTTTTCAGAGACATGTGGCAGAGTGCCGGAAAATATGTACCCCGTGTAGACCAGCTCGTTAAAGTGGCTCCCGCCATTATTGAAATGGGATGTTTCGCCCGTGTTGAAACCAATGGCGGCGGTTTTGAACAGGTAAATCTTTTATTTGGTGAAAACCCCAACCGCGCTGTCCGTGAATGGACAAAACCTTTTCACGAAGCCGGTATACAAACTCACATGCTCGACCGTGCTCTCAACGGACTTCGCATGAGTCCTGTTCCTGCCGATGTACGCAAGCTCTTCTATAAAGTTAAAAAAGCTCAGGGCACCGATATCACACGTACTTTCTGCGGATTGAACGATATTCGTAACATTGCTCCTTCCATCACCTACGCTCACGATGCCGGTATGATTTCACAATGTTCGCTTTGTATTACCCATTCACCCATCCATACGGTAGAGTATTATACTAATATGGCTCTGGAGCTGATAAAGCTGGGAGCAGATGAG
>CAVCAX010000094.1:0-2960 GCA_963599995.1 Coprobacillus sp. CAG:698 | reverse complement strand
GGTTACTACTTCCATACTTTTAATTTTAAATGGTTTATAAAACGTGTTGATTCTATTTTCATCGGCAAATGAAAGAAAAATCAAGAGCCGTTTTCAAAACTGTCTGAAAGTGGTATATCCTGTCTATCTCTGGCTCAATTCATTTGGAATATACTCATAGGATATTCTTTTTTTGAACGCATTTACATAGAAAGTCAAATGGAGATAGAGATACGAAAAGATTTATCGCTTATCTTTGCCGCATGACTACCAATAAGATAACTCCCGAAGAATTATGGGCAAGACAGCAGATCAGCCCGCTGGATGTGGACTATGGCTTGTGGGATGAACGCAGAGCATCTATACAGACATTTTCACAAATGAGCCAAAGTTGTATTTTCATAGTGGACGTTTTCAAAGGACGATACGATTTCGCATCCGACAATTTCGCTGCCGTCTTCGGATATAACCCTGCATGGATAAAGACGATCCGGGAACAAGGAGATTTATTGGAGGAACGGATTCATCCGGACGACCGGACACAACTCGCCGAATACCAGATTGAGCACGGGCTGTTCATCTATTCACTTCCGCAGGAACAAAGAAATGATTATCAGCAGACATTTCAAATTCGTATGCTGAATGCACGGCAGGAATATGTAAATGTAATCAGTCGTCACCAAGTGATTCAGAAAGACAAGAACGGAAAGGCGTGGATGATTATGGGAGTGATGGATATTGCGCCTGACCAAACGCCGATGGGGCGAATCAAGCGTACCGTTATCAATCGGAAGACGGGTGAGATACTTGCATCGGCAATCGCTCCGGCAGACAAGCAACTGACCAAACGGGAAAAGGAAATACTCTTACTAATCCGGCAGGGCTTTTTGAGCAAGGAGATTGCTTATAAACTGAACCTTAGTATTTACACAGTGAACAATCACCGCAAGAATATATTGGCAAAGCTGAATGTCGATAATGTGATTGAAGCTATCAACCGGGCAGAAAGTTTCGGTATTCTCTATTGATTACGGCAACCAATCCAAGCTATTTGTCAGTGGATTGTTTTTTCTCCATTGCTCCAGTTCTTCGTAACTACGGACTCCACCCGCGAAAACAGCATGATAGATTCCTATGCCGGGAATCTGCGCACCGTCCGGCACATCGAATTTAATTTGAAGGATGGTTCTCTTAATTTCAGGGGTAAGTCGGTTCGTAATGGCAGCAGTTACTTTTTCAACCACACCATCATATTTTGAGCCTTTGCGGATATGAATCATGTCAAACTTCCACGTGTTCCCGTCCTCGTCTTCGTAGAGGGCGTGCCACTCGATGCACTCTTCTTCTGTTTGAATCAGATTCTTATATCGGATTTCCTTTAAAGAGAGTCGTTCGGCAAGTTCCTGCATCACTGAAAAGCTGGCTGCAATATCCAATGTATCAGTATATATATGCAGGTCTATATCTCTACTCTTTGCCAGCAGACCGGATTTGAGCGAGCCTACCAAATGGACGGTTGCCCCAATACGTTCCCATGCTGGGATAATACCGGAATGTTTCAGTATCTTCCAAGCGGTTTGCTGATTATGTAGGGCAAGTTTAAGAATATCCATATCGTTCATTTGAAATATACAAATTTAGATATAATTCCTGATTCAGATGCCGGTGGGATAAAAAAAAGTCAAGGCCGGTCCAATCTTTAGAGTGTGGCTCCGGCTTTTTCTTGGAAGTAGGATAACAGGCTTGTGGATACATACGACCTGTATAGCTATAAATAGCCATTTCCTATCCTACCCGATTGCAGTAATTTTGTCCACCGTTTTGTAACTACGAATTCACCCTTTAGCAATAAATTATCATGGCATTCAATCAAACAGAGAAACAGGAAAGAAGCTATTTACAGCAAATAATCGGTCGGCTGAAGCAGATAATCAACCACACCGATGTGTCCGTGAAAGAGCACATAGATACATTGGCAGAGTACAAAGACTACCTTTGGAGTAATAAAGACATCGATCCGCATGAGATACGCTCCATGCGTGAAAGCATCTTGAATCATTTTGCCATAGGCGAAAGTGTAATTGACAAACGCCGACGACTTGCCAAAATAGTGGATATTCCCTACTTCGGGCGAATCGACTTTCAAGAGAAGAGCGAGAACCGTCCGATAATCCCTACTTATATCGGTATCCACACCTTTCACGATACTGAAAGCCGGGTGACCTTGATTTATGACTGGCGAGCACCTATCTCGAGCATGTTCTACGATCACGAATTGGGCGAAGCATCTTACCAATCCCCATCGGGAGAAATCAACGGAGAGATTTCTCTGAAACGCCAATACCGGATTCGGGCCGGGAAGATGGAATTCATGATTGAAAGCGCGCTGACCGTCCATGATGATATTCTGCAAAAAGAATTGAGTACTAATGCGGATGATAAGATGAAGAACATTGTTGCCACCATCCAGCGGGAGCAGAACCGGATTATCCGTAATGAGGAAGCCCGATCACTCATCATTCAGGGTGTGGCAGGTTCGGGCAAAACGTCTATTGCCCTGCACCGCATCGCCTACTTACTATATGCTTTTCACGACAGTATTTCTTCAAAAGACATCTTGATTATTTCTCCGAACAAGGTGTTTGCCGATTACATATCTAACGTCCTGCCCGAACTGGGCGAAGAGACCGTACCCGAAACCAGCATGGAGCAGATACTTTCCGAAGCGTTGAATCACAAGTACAAATACCAGAGTTTCTTCGGACAAGTGAATGAATTGCTGACAAAACCAACGCTGGACTTCATCGAGCGAATCGAATATAAATCATCTTTCGACTTCATCGCCAGTCTGGACCGGTTTATTCTGCACATCGAAAACCATTATTTTAGAGCGGAAAATGTGAAGCTGACAAAACACATCACCGTTCCGGCTGAATTTATCAGGGAACAATTTCACCGCTTCAACCGCTATCCCATGCGCC
>CAVCAX010000093.1:989-2773 GCA_963599995.1 Coprobacillus sp. CAG:698 | reverse complement strand
GGGATTGGAGATGAGTGTAATGGCTCAGTTCTTCTTTTATTCGGCATTGAGTTTGGTGCCTTTGTCACTTCCGCTGGCCGTATTGCTGGCATCCCTTATTACTTTTGGAAATTTTGGAGAACGTTATGAATTGCTCGCCATGAAAGCGGCGGGCATTTCTTTGCTTAAGATTATGCGTCCTCTCATCATACTGGTCTGTGTCATTTGTGGCATATCCTTTTATTTTCAGAATGTAATCGGCCCCATAGCCCAAGGAAAATTGGGAACACTGCTGATCTCAATGAAACAGAAATCTCCGGAGGTGGATATACCGGAGGGGGTGTTCTATTCGGAAATTCCCGATTATAACCTTAAAGTGCGGAAGAAGGACCGTAAGACCGGTATGCTGTATGATGTGCTGATCTACAACTTTAAAGATGGAGCGGAGAATGCGCATATCATTTATGCCGATTCCGGCCGTATGGAGATGACGGCAGATAAACAGCACCTGTACCTGCATCTGTATAGCGGTGAGTTGTTCGAAAATCTGAAAAGCCAGAATGTAAAGGCGCAGAATGTGCCCTACCGGCGGGAGTCTTTTAAGGAGAAACATTCCATTATCGAGTTTAATTCAGACTTTAACATGGCTGATGCGAGCATAATGAGCAATCAGGCCACCACGAAAAGTATGCGGACGTTGCAGATGTCCATCGACTCGATGGAGCATGTGGGCGACAGCATCGGACGCCAGTATTATAAAGAAGCCATTGGCGGAGTATATAGCGCTCCCAGCGGATTGACCGAAGAAGATACGATAAGGATTGCACAGGCCGATCTCGAATCTTACAATGTGGACAGCCTTTTCGAAGCTGCCACTCTGATGCAGAAACAGAAAATCCTTTCTTCTGCAACCAATCGTGCCGAGAGCCTGCAAGGCGATTATAACTTCAAAATCTACAACATGAGAGAAAACGATTATCAGATTCGCCGGCACGGAACGGAATGGCACAAGAAGATAACGATCTCTCTCTCCTGTCTGCTTTTCTTCTTTATCGGGGCACCGCTCGGCGGTATTATCCGCAAGGGCGGACTGGGAATGCCCGTAATCGTATCCGTACTTGTGTTTATCATTTATTATGTGATAGATAACAGCGGATACAAGATGGCACGAGACGGCAAGTGGGTTGTGTGGATGGGAATGTGGCTCAGCTCTGCCATTCTGGCTCCGTTGGGGGCGTTTCTGACTTATAAATCCAATAATGATTCGGTGGTGCTGAATGCGGATGCTTATATCTCCTGGATCAAAAGGGTGGTAGGCATACGTGGCGTGCGGCATTTGTTTAAGAAAGAGGTTATTATCCATGATCCGGATTATCCGAAGATTTCCGAAGAGCTTACCGCTCTCACAGCAGAGTGCCGTGCGTATATAAGTAAACATCAGCTGAAGAAAGCACCCAATTATTTTAAACTCTGGATGTCTGCAGACGATGATGATGATGTGATAGCGATCAATGAGCGTCTTGAAGGGGTGATTGAAGAGTTGTCGAATTCAAAATCATTTACTTTGCTGGCAGCTTTGAACAATTATCCCATCATACATGTAGCTGCTCATATACGCCCGTTTCATGTATATTGGCTGAACTTATTGGCGGGAGTCGTTGTTCCGGTAGGATTGTTCTTTTATTTCCGTATCTGGATATTCCGTATACGACTTATGCAGGATATAGAGAAGGTGATAAAGACCAATGAAGACATTCAATTCATAATAAAAGAAAATCATAATTTATAGATAGATAGTATGGAAG
>CAVCAX010000093.1:0-946 GCA_963599995.1 Coprobacillus sp. CAG:698 | reverse complement strand
GAGGCTATTGCCGATTTCAAAGAAGGGAAATTCGTAATTGTAGTAGACGATGAAGATAGGGAGAACGAGGGCGATTTTATTATTGCAGCTGAGAAAATAACTCCCGAGAAAGTGAATTTTATGCTGACATACGGCCGGGGGGTGTTGTGTGCTCCTATTACAGAAGAGCGTTGCGCTGAACTGGAATTGGATATGCAGGTTACTGCAAACACTTCTATTTATGAGACACCGTTTACTGTGACTGTCGACCTTCTTGAAGGGTGCACTACCGGAGTGTCTATGCACGACCGTGCCGCTACGATCCGTGCTTTGGCCGATCCGAAAACCAAACCGACGGATCTGGGACGTCCGGGACATGTGAATCCGTTGCGCGCCCGTTCACGTGGGGTGCTTCGCCGTGCCGGTCATACGGAAGCGAGCGTGGATCTGGCAAAACTGGCCGGACTGTATCCGGCTGCCGCTCTGATCGAAATTATCAATGAAGACGGCACCATGGCGCGCTTGCCTCAACTGGTGAAGGTGGCCGAACGCTTCGGGCTTAAGATAATCTCGATTAAGGACCTGATAGCCTATCGCATACAGTTGGAGTCGATTGTGGAAAAAGGGGTGGAGGTAGATATGCCCACTCAATACGGACATTTTCGTTTGATTCCGTTCCGTCAGAAATCCAATGGACTGGAACATATTGCATTGATTAAGGGCACTTGGGATAAAGATGAACCGATTCTGGTGCGTGTACATTCTTCGTGTATGACGGGTGATATTTTCGGCTCTTACCGTTGCGAGTGTGGAGAACAGCTTCATAGAGCGATGGAGATGATCGAGGCTGCCGGAAAGGGAGTCATCGTATACATGAATCAGGAGGGACGCGGCATCGGACTGATGAATAAGATTGCCGCATACAAACTTCAGGAGGAGGGATATGATACGGTAGCTGCCAATCTGC
>CAVCAX010000092.1:9393-15290 GCA_963599995.1 Coprobacillus sp. CAG:698 | reverse complement strand
GCGCATACGAGCGCATCAACCTCAACTGTATTCGTGGGAGGGACAAACGGCAGGTAGCATCACTCTTGCCGATTTGAATGAAAAATATATCCGAGGCTGTATACGTCTTGGTGTAGAAGGCGGCCGTATCCCAACGAGTGCAGCGAATGCTCCGATTGATGATATTTTGTCGAAATGGAAGTTACTGAAGAATGGTGTGCCTACAAATGGGGCTGCCATACTGTTCTCTGACAATATCGATGAATTTCCCCAGTTCCGATTGAGAATGGCTCGTTTTGTGGGAAACGACAAGAATGAGTTTATCGATAATCAGCGTGTCGAGGGTGGCTTTTTCGACCTCCTTGATGCAGGTATGGCTTTCTTCTTTAAGCACCTTAACCTCAGCGGAAAGATTACAGATCTCAGCTTGCAACGTGAGGAGCATCTTGAAGTTCCATATAAAGCATTGAGGGAAGCTCTTATAAATTCTCTTTGCCACCGTCAATGGGAGAAATATAATTTGACAAACAGCATCGCAATCTATGATGACCGCATTGAGATTGCAAATCCAGGCGTTTTCCCTCCCCCAATTACGCCAGAGTCAATTAAAGAGCCTCATGAGTCATATCCCTATAATCTGAAGATTGCCGAGGCACTTTATAAATCGACCTATTTGGAGAGTTGGGGTAGTGGAGCTAAGCGCATCATGGATGCCTGTCGTGAGCAAGGCGTGGAAGAGCCTGTCTGGAAATGGGACGGTGGCTTTGTGATAGTGACATTCAAGCGACCTAAGCACGTTCCAAGTACGACCCAAGTAGGACTTAAGTATGTCCCCACTACGGCTCAAGTTCAGAGAGTGATTGAATTAATGGGAGATGAATATATGGGAATGAAGGAAATCATAAATCTGTTTGGTTTGAAAAGTGTCAAGCGATTCCGAGAGAACTATATTCAACCGGCATTATCAGAAGGAGCAATTGAGCGTCTATATCCAGATTTACCAAACCATCCAAAACAAAAATACCGTTTAACTGACTCTGCAAAAGAATGGAAAAAGAAAACATCCAATTAGCATTTTCATTCACCGCTCATTGCCTCATACAGCACCTCCTGTATCTGCGGACGGATATCCAATTCCATCAATTTACGATTTGTTGCATCAGGATAAGTACGGTTACTTAAGAACACATAAATCAGTTCATTATCCGGATCGACCCAGGCACAAGTACCCGTAAAGCCGGTATGACCATATACGGAAGCCGGTACGGATTTTGCACAAGGGCTTTTATCGGGGTTTTTCACATCCGGCTTGTCAAAACCGAGTCCGCGACGGCTGATTTTAGAGACCTCCGTGGTGAATAGCTTGCAGGTTTCACGGCTTAAGTAACGGTGTCCGTCCAGCTCTCCTTCATTCAGAAGCATCTGATAAACACGGGCTATTTCACGGGCATTGGAGAATAACCCGGCATTGCCGCTGACCCCTCCCTGAAATGCGGCGCACTCGTCATGAACGAATCCCTGCAATACGCTTTTTCGCAGGAACCGATCATGGGTGGAAGGAACGATTTCCGACTTCGGAAGACGGCGCAGAGGGAGATACAGCGTACGCTCCAACCCCATCGGGCCGTAAAATTCTTTCGCCAGATACTCATCCATCGGCATACCGGCCAATTGCTCGACCAGAAAACGCAAAAGAATAAAGCCGACATCACTGTAACGGTACTGCCTGCTCTTCAACGGTGCCTCCGAAATCTTTTCCTGCAAAATCTGCACGAAAGACTTATGAAGCCACAGGCTGTCACTAACCTGCAAACAGCACTCGGGAGTACGAACGCCGGAAGTCATCCCCGGCAAAAAGCGGAAATTAGGATTTGCCCATGTAGCAGCTCCCAGACGCAACGGGTGTTGCGCATCCCGCCGTGCGGAAAACAGATGCCCCTTGTAACTCTCTTTGTCGATCGCTTCGGGATAAAGAACGATTCCGGAAGGCAGTCCGGATTGATGCAGGAGTATCTCACGAATCGTGATGTTCTTCTTATCGGTTTTCTGCAACCACGGTAAATAATCAGAGAGCTTATCTGACAGGTTAAAATGTCCCTTATCATAGAGTTTCATCAAAGCCAACAGGGTTCCGGTTGTTTTTGAAAGCGAAGCAATGTCATACACATCGGTAGAACGCACCGGTGCGCTGCCTTTTCCTGCATGAGTGCCAAAACAACGGTCGTACAATATCTTTCCCTCTTTCATCACCACAATCTGACAACCGGGATAAGCCCCCGCCTTTATTCCCATCCGGGCAATGGAATCAATCCGGCCGAGCATTGCAGAGGACATGCCGTATTCTTCCGGTTTAAAATAAGGAGGAGTATGCGGAGTAATCGTCACCCCGTCTCCCGTAGCAAACAATTCGCCGAGGCTGGCGGAAAGACGGCCGTCTGCCGAAGCACGGGCAAAAAGGATGTCGGCTACCTGCCGTTGCACATCCTGCCCTGCAGAATGTGCCAGTACCACAGCCTGTGCCGTCGAAACGGCACGATGTATCTGCAACATCATCTTTCCGGGGGTAAAGAAAAGATAAACCGCCGGAGGGAGTTTGTCATCAGCAGCCCATCCGGTAAAGAAGCGCTGAAAAGGTGCCAGCTGCTGTTCGCTTACAGCCACGATAACCCGCTGATAACCGGAGAGCGAATCCCTCAAAACCTTCTCCTGCACTTCGGTCATTCCTTTACGAAGACGGAAACGCACCAGTGGCGTGTACTGCCCCAGCCGGTCGGCAAGTGTATCCGTCGCTCCGGCATCACCCACTTCCAGCAGAACCATAGCCGGTATCTCTTTATCTGCATGAAGCGGCAGGATGTGCTCTTTATTATTCAAAACAGTTATGGCTGCCAAATTCAGGCGACGTATCAGATCACGCGTCTGAGGGGTGTTGATCCGGGTTCCCAAACCGGAAAGCTGTATATGCGGCTTCCGGCTAAGTCCAAGGGCATATTTATAAGTAAGTACTTTCCGGCATTTACGGTCCAGCTCCTCGCGCGAGAAATCACCACGCTCTACCGCTCCGACCACAGCCGGGATTTCCGCTTTCAGATTTCTTGGAGCAAGGACCATGTCATTTCCGGCCTTTAAAGCCTGTAAGCAGAGATTGGCATTTCCCGAAACGCCTTTCATAGCAAGCGCATCTGTAAAAACCAATCCTTTGAAAGCCAACTCTTCCGTCAGCAATCCATACACCACATTGCGCGAAAGGGAAGAAGGCAATCCGTCCGAAGGTTCGATAACAGGCACTTGAAGATGCCCTACCATCATGCCGCCCAGCCCCGCGCGTATCGCTTCTTTAAACGGATACAACTCCACGCTATCCAAACGCTCACGCGTAAAGGGCAAGACAGGCAACGCCTTATGAGAATCCACATCCGTATCTCCATGTCCCGGAAAATGCTTGCAGACAGAAAGGACACGCCCACTCTCCAGACCGCCGGCATAAGCAATCACCTTATCCGACACGCGTACAGGGTCTTCGCCAAAAGAACGATTATTGATTACCGGATTCTGCGGGTTGATATTCACATCCGCCACAGGTGCAAAATTGACCTGCACACCGAGCTCACGGCATTGACGGGCCATCTCACGGCCATACTCATAAATCAGCTGGTTGTCCTGTATACATCCCAATACCATGTTGCGCGGAAAAAGCGGAGTGCCCCGAAGACGCATCGACAGTCCCCATTCTCCGTCAAAAGTAATCATCAGCGGCAGGCGTGCCATGCGCTGCGCCTGATTGGTGAGGATAGCCTGTGTCTGCATCTTTCCGCCGGAGAATAAAAGGCCGCCTACCTTATAAGTATCCACCGCTTCGCGCAGCAGCGCCTGATTGGCCTTGGTGTCTACCGGAGCAATGGTATAAATAAACAGTTGCCCGACTTTCTCTTTCACACTGAGCCGGTTCATCACCGAATCCACCCATTGCCGGCAATGCGGGTCTTGTTCTGCTTTATAAAGAAGAAAAGGAGATACGCTCGTCTGACCGTACAAAAACTCACCGAAACAAAAAAGCAGCAGAATTATCAGGTGTCTCTTCATCTCATCTAATAAATATATGATTGGCTGATTATCAGTTTAGCATCCGTTTTCGTTATCACCGTTCAAATGTCAGATCTATTTTTCCGACAAAAATACCATTCTTGCCCGTATGCGATACAGGAATCGACTCACCGTCCAGGTTTTGAAAAAAGACCGGCTCCTGCATGAAAGTATGGGAGTGTCCGCCGAGCACGACATCGATATTCCGCGTCTGGTGTACCAGCATCTCGTCTTCCTTTATACCGAGATGCGACAAACAGACTACAGCGTCACACCCTTCCTCGTTTTTCAACTTTGCCGCTACTTCATTCGCCACCGCCACGGGATCCTTGAACACGACACCTTCACACTTATCGGCCTGTACGAGCCCTTCCATTTTTGCACCAAGCCCGAATACACCGATTTTCAATCCGTCGCGTTTCAATACGACATACGGTTTCACAAGTCCTTCGAGTACAGTGCCCTCCGTGCCATAATTGGAACAGACGATGGGGAAATCAGCCATCTTGAACAGACGTGCCATGTTTTCCAGGCCGAAATCGAACTCGTGATTACCGATAGCGGCCGCATCGTACTTCATCAGGTTCAACATTTTAACTTCCACCTCTCCCTTGAAAAGGTTATAATAAGGGGTACCTTGTGAAAAGTCTCCACAGTCGAATACCAGCACATCGGGGTTATTTTCACGGAACCGGTCCAACAGGGTAGCCCGGCGCACAAAGCCACCCATGCCGGCATACTTATCGGCAGCATGCGCATCGACGGGCTCGATACGGCTATGGGTATCACTGGTTTGCAACAAGGTAAGAGTTTTGGTGGTATGCTGTGCCAATCCCGGAAGAGTGACACACAGCAACAAACATATAGCTATTGATAATCGAAACCTTTTCATTATCTGGTTATTTTGTAAATTCGTTATTCATGATCATTTTACCGTAATTCGTCCTTCCATGCGGGAGGTAATCTTCTTTCCGGCCTTCGTCTGCTGCTCCACATACTCCATGAACAGTCCACGCAAAGTCGCTCCGGGAGGGCACTCCCGACTCTCGGCTTTCACCAATGGCATCATTCCGTCATTTCCGTCAGCCAGATAGTCGATGGTAGCTATCGAGTACAGCCTGTTGTCATCCACCGGTTTCCCCCCGACAGTACCGCCCAGCAGTTTGCCGTCTTGGGTAATATCCAGATGAACCCCACTGACTCCCTCCCCCCGACGGGCGGCAATGGCGGCAAACAGCTCTTTCAAGACATCTCCTCTCATTGTCAGTACACAAAGGGAGTTTTCGAAAGGCAATATCTCATAAATGTTTCCACAGGTAATCTCGCCTTCGGAAAGTATATTGCGCAACCCGCCCATATTCACCAATCCCATATCGGCCGGTTTGCCCGATACCTGTGCGGCAGCCGCTCTCAACACATCCGCCACCAGATTGGACAACAAGCTCTCCGGTGTCCCTTTGTCCATCGTCATCTCACTCGTACCGACCACACGGTACATCATGCTATCTACCGAAGCCTTATACGGAGCCAACAACGCCACGGCGTCCGTATCAGGATGTGCATCCCATATTGAATCGATTGTAATCATACTTCCGCTGATTCCGGTCAGTTTATAAGGCGACTGACAGGAAGCAAGCATCAGAAGTCCCGTTAGGGCTACTCCCGAAAAGAGCTTTGCATAAGTTTGTTTCATATACTGTTTTTTTTATCAAGTGACAAATATAGATAAAAATGTTGGTAGTGTGCCAAAAAATTCGTTACTTTGCACCGCTTTCGCGCAATCGCTGCCAGGAGAGAGTTGGCTGATATGTTGCGTTGTAACGATAAAACAATTT
>CAVCAX010000092.1:4046-9383 GCA_963599995.1 Coprobacillus sp. CAG:698 | reverse complement strand
CTACAAATATACAAAAACATTTGGCTATCTGGCAAATAATTCGTTACTTTGCACCGCTTTCGCGCAATCGCTGTCAAGAGAAGAGATACTTGGTATGTTGCGTTGTAACGATGAAACAATTTAATAATAACAACAATGGATTTAATTAAAATTGCAGAAGAAGCATTTGCTACCGGCAAACAGCATCCGAGCTTCAAGGCAGGTGACACAGTAACCGTAGCATATCGTATCATTGAAGGTAACAAAGAGCGTGTACAGTTGTACCGTGGTGTTGTTATCAAAATTGCTGGTCACGGTGACAAGAAACGTTTTACAGTACGCAAAATGTCAGGAACAGTAGGTGTAGAAAGAATTTTCCCGATTGAATCACCGGCTATCGACAGCATCGAAGTGAACAAGGTAGGTAAAGTTCGTCGCGCTAAATTGTATTATCTGCGTGCACTTACCGGTAAGAAAGCCAGAATCAAAGAAAAAAGAGTTAACGGTTAATTCCGATAATCTCCAATTCGAAATAAAAAAGAGAAAGTTCCACAAGGAGTTTTCTCTTTTTTATTTTTCCATATAGTGCAAGATTATGATTCCAAAAACATACCGGCAAAAGTGGGACCAAGTAGAAATCTTTGTTGGTAAAGCTTCATCTTTCTTTTCTTGTGTTATCTTTGTAGCATGAGTACCCTAGATTTTATTCGCATCTTTCTTCCTTCTTTTGTATTGTATCACTTTGATGCAGTGAAAATAAAGTGTTACTCTGTGTACTCTGTGGTGATGAATACCCATATCACAATTACATCGGTATCCGTAAAAGCATTATGATACCAACAAAAACCCCGGACCAACAAATGTTCGCCCGGGGCTTTTACCTTTATAAATTAACGTGTAGACTTCTCCGATTACATATCTTTCAACTCCCAAGCCAATGCACTGGCGCCCAGTACGGCAGCATCGGAATCTTTCAATTCGGAAACCAACAGTTTGGTTTTACCTTTATAGATATTAAGCAGGTTTTCTTCCATTGCTTTATGGATCGGTTTCATGATGTAATCACCGGATTTTGCAAGACCACCGAACAGCACGATTGCTTCCGGACTGGAGAATGCAATGAAATCTGCCAAAGCCTCACCAAGTATAGTACCAGTGAACTCGAAGATTTCCTGTGCCAGTTTATCACCCTGTACCGCTGCATCATATACATCTTTGGAAGTGATGTTTTCTGCAGGAATGTTACGCAAAAGGCTGGCATCCGTGCGGGCAGCCAGGAGTTCACGAGCCGTACGGGCTACACCTGTAGCCGAGCAATATGTTTCCAGACAACCTTTACGTCCACAACCACATACACGTCCTGTACCGCGACGAACAATCACATGGCCCAACTCACCGGCAAAGCCGTCGTGACCATACACCATCTGTCCGTTAACAACAATACCGCTACCTACACCGGTGCCCAATGTAATCATGATAAAATCTTTCATACCGCGTGCCGCACCATAGGTCATTTCTCCTACGGCAGCCGCATTGGCATCATTGGTTAAAGCGGTAGGGATACCAAGACGTTCTTCAAACATGGCAGCCAAAGGAATAATACCCTTCCACGGCAAGTTGGGAGCGAACTCGATTGTTCCGCTATAATAGTTTCCGTTAGGAGCACCGATACCGATACCCTTTATTTTTTCAACTCCGCCTTGTGAAATGATAAGAGGAAGAAGATTTTTGCATACTTCATCTACATACTCTTCTACCGTTTCATAAGCCTGGGTTTTTACAGAGCCACTTGCTATAATAGTTCCGCGTGCATCTACAATACCAAAGACAGAGTTTGTTCCGCCTATGTCAATACCTACTACGTAGGGTTTTTCCATGTTTGAATTCATGATAGTTCGTTTAAAAGGGTTAGCTTATTAATAATTTATTGCACACAAATTACGCAAAGAAGATTGAGTCTACAAAATGTTTTTTTAAAAAAGTTCACTTTGTTTGCAACTTTTCGTATCTCCCGTGCGTCTAATAGAAGAAATGACAGGAAAAGCCAAACTTAATAAGAAAAATTGTGATACACCTCAAAGACATTAACAAGACTTACTACAATGGAGCTCCCCTCCATGTACTCAAAGGCATCAACCTCGACATCGAACGTGGAGAGCTCGTTTCCATCATGGGAGCATCGGGGTCGGGTAAGTCTACCTTACTGAATATACTGGGCATTCTCGACAATTATGACACCGGTGAGTATTACCTGAACAACGTACTGATAAAAAATCTCAGTGAGAACAAAGCTGCCGAATACAGAAACCGGATGATAGGGTTTATCTTCCAGTCGTTCAACCTGATTTCTTTTAAGAATGCGATGGAGAATGTTGCCCTGCCGCTGTTCTATCAGGGGGTAAGCCGAAAAAAGAGGAACGCCCTGGCATTGGAGTATCTGGACAAGTTAGGATTGAAGGATTGGGCGCATCACATGCCCAATGAAATGAGTGGAGGTCAGAAACAGCGCGTCGCCATTGCACGCGCATTGATTACCCAACCCCAAATTATTTTGGCAGACGAACCGACCGGCGCACTGGACAGTAAGACTTCCGTCGAGGTAATGCAAATATTAAAAGACCTCCATCAGACAGGAATGACCATCGTCGTAGTGACACACGAAAGCGGGGTAGCCAATCAAACGGATAAAATCATTCATATCAAAGACGGAATCATCGAACGGATTGAAGAGAACCTCAACCACGATGCATCTCCTTTCGGGCAACACGGAATAATGAAGTAAAGCTATTTACGATTGGACAAATGACAATTTACGATTGAGAAATCTTTGTAAATCATAAGGCCAAGGGACAATCGTAAATATAAAGGTAAATTTCAATCGTCTAATTGTAAATCGTTAAATCGTAAATAAAATCATGTTTGACATTTGGCAAGAAATATATGGTACCATCAAGCGGAACAAACTGCGTACATTCCTCACCGGATTTGCCGTAGCATGGGGTATCTTTATGCTTATCGTACTGTTGGGAGCAGGCAACGGACTGATTCATGCGTTCGAACAATCGTCTTCGGAACGTGCCCTGAATTCCATCAAAATATACCCCGGATGGACGACCCAATCGTACGAAGGGATGAAAGAGGGACGGAATATCCGGTTGGACAACAAGGACTTGGAGATAACCCGGAAACAGTTTCAGGAAAATGTAATCGAAGTCGGTGCCACCTTATACCAACGAAGCGCCAATCTGAGTTTCGGCAAGGAATATGTCAATCTGAGCCTTACCGGAGTATTCCCCAACTTTCCGGAAGTGGAAACGGTAAAACTGTTCAAAGGACGGTTCATCAACGACATCGATATACAGCAACGGAGAAAGGTCATCGTTCTGAATACCAAAACTGCCGAAATACTTTTCGACAAAAGCCACACGGAACCGATCGGACAAAACGTGAAAACAGGCGGCATTGTCTATCAAGTGGTAGGATTGTATAAAGACCAAGGAGACAACAGTTCGAGCGATGCCTACATTCCGTTCACCACTCTCCAGATCATCTACAATAAAGGAGATAAACTCAACAACATCGTTTTCACCACCAAAAATCTGAAGTCGATAGAAGACAATGAAGCCTTTGAGGCTCAATACCGCAAGGCATTGGGAGCCCACCATCGCTTCGCCCCGACAGACGAAAGCGCCATCTGGATATGGAACCGGTTTACCAATTACCTGAGTAACATGAAGGCCATGGGCATACTTCGGATAGCCATTTGGGTAATAGGCATCTTCACACTGCTAAGCGGCATTGTAGGAGTCTCGAATATCATGCTGATTACCGTAAAAGAACGGACCCGGGAGTTCGGTATCCGCAAGGCATTGGGAGCCAAACCACGGTCTATCTTATGGCTCATTATCGTAGAGAGCGTTACAATCACTACTTTTTTCGGATATATAGGTATGGTGTGCGGCATTGCGGTAACCGAATGGATGAACAGTGCTTTCGGAAACCAGCAGATGGATAACGGAATATGGTCGACAACCGTATTCTCCAATCCGACGGTAGATCTGGGCATTGCCATACAAGCAACTCTGACCTTAGTCGTAGCAGGCACTTTGGCCGGATTCTTCCCTGCCCGAAAAGCAGTAAGTATCAGCCCGATAGAAGCACTTAGAGCAGACTGAGTTTACCAAGCGATTTACAATTTACGGTTTACAGTCGAAAGATATGCCTAAAGCCTAAATCGCCTCAAGAACAAATAACAGAACAAGATAACCACCCAACCTCTTTTAGTAATTTCAATCGTAAATCGTAAATCGTTAAATCGTAAATAAAAAAGATGCGAATAGACATAGATACATGTGAGGAAATCCTCATCACAATAACAAGAAACAAGACCCGGAGCCTGCTTACGGCATTCGGGGTATTCTGGGGGATTTTCATGCTCGTGGCGCTCATCGGAGGCGGACAGGGCATGCAGAATGCCATGCAGGTGCAGTTTGAAGGATTTGCCACAAACTCCGGTTTCGCATGGCCGCAGAAAACCGGTGAGGCCTACAAAGGGTTCCGCAAAGGACGCTGGTGGAGCTTAAACATCGACGACATCGAACGCATACGCAAAAATGTAGACGGGATCGAGCTGGTCACTCCTTCCATTGCCCGCTGGGGTTCCAAATCGGTATATGAAGACAAAAAGTTCGATTGTATCGTGAAAGGGTTGCACCCCGAATATGAGAATATAGAAGCGCAAGATATCTCTCTCGGGCGATTCATCAATGAAGTGGATATACGCGAAGCGCGCAAAGTATGCGTTATCGGGAAACGTGTGTATGAAAGCCTGTTCACACCGGGAAGCGATCCCTTGGGTAAGTACATCCGTGTAGACGGAATTTACTATCGCGTCATCGGCCTGTCGGTGGCAGAAGGGAATATCAACATCCAAGGGCAATCATCCGAATCTGTGATATTGCCTTTTACAACCATGCAACGGGCTTATAACCTCGGACGTAACATAGAATTGGCTTGCTTCACCGTCAAACCGGGACTGAAAGTGACAGATATACAACCGGAAGTGGAACGTATTATCAAAGAAGCACACTTCATATCGCCGGACGACAAACAAGCCATCATGGTACTAAACACAGAGGCCATGTTTTCAATGGTGGATAATCTGTTCACAGGCATACGCATTCTTATCTGGATGGTAGGATTGGGTACGCTATTGGCCGGAGCCATCGGAGTGTCCAACATCATGATGGTAACGGTTCGCGAACGGACAACCGAAATCGGTATCCGCCGTGCCATCGGTGCCCGCCCCAAAGACATTCTCCAACAGATTCTTTCTGAAAGCATGGTGCTGACCACGGC
>CAVCAX010000092.1:0-3997 GCA_963599995.1 Coprobacillus sp. CAG:698 | reverse complement strand
ACCTTGGGCATGCTGGCCGGACTGGCACCCGCTTACCGGGCAATGGCCATCAAACCGATCGAAGCCATCCGCGATGAATAATCACAACGATGAATCAAAGAGAGATGAATCAAAGAGAAAAGAGAGATGAAAAAAAGAAAAATATAAAATCAAAAAATAAGACGAAGATGAAAAAGTTTCTGAAAATCACATTATTGGTAATCTTAGCAGCCGGCATCATAGGAACATTTGTATTCCTGTGGATGAAATCCAGACCGAAAGTTGTTGTATACGAGACAGTAAATGCCGAGATCACCGATCTGCAAAAGACAACAGTGGCTACGGGCAAGGTGGAGCCCCGCGACGAAATCCTTATCAAGCCTCAAATTTCCGGTATCATCGATGAAGTGTACAAGGAAGCCGGACAGAGTATCCGTAAAGGAGAAGTGATTGCCAAGGTAAAGGTTATCCCGGAATTAGGGCAGGTAAACTCTGCCGAAAGCCGTGTACGCCTGGCAGAGATTAATGAGAAACAGGCACAGACGGATTTTGACCGTGTAGAGAAGTTATTTAACGACAAACTCATCAGCCGTGAAGACTTCGAGAAAAGTGAAGTAGCCCTGAAACAGGCGCGCGTAGAAGTACAGACGGCCAAAGATGCACTTGAAATCATCAAAGAGGGAATTACTAAAAACAGCGCTTCGCTCTCCAGCACCTTGATCCGCTCGACAATAGACGGATTGATATTGGATGTTCCGGTAAAGGCCGGCAACTCCGTAATCATGAGCAATACGTTCAATGACGGAACGACCATCGCCACGGTAGCCAATATGAATGATTTGATTTTCAAAGGCAAGATAGACGAGACGGAAGTCGGACGCATTCACGAAGGAATGCCTGTAAAACTGACCATCGGCGCCTTGCAGAATCTGACATTCGATGCCCAACTGGAATATATTTCTCCGAAAGGGGTGGAAGAAAACGGCGCGAACCAATTCGAGATAAAAGCAGCGGTATCCGTGCCCGACAGCGTACAGATCCGTTCGGGTTATTCGGCAAATGCAGAGATCGTGCTGCAACGTGCCCAACAGACCTTGGCCGTGCCCGAAAGTGTGATTGAGTTCAGCGGTGACTCCACGTTTGTCTATGTGATGACCGATTCGGTACCGGAACAGAAATTCCAACGCCAACCGGTAATTGCCGGCATGAGCGACGGCATCAAGATAGAGATAAAAAGCGGTGTGACGGTGAAAGACAAAATCCGTGGAGCGGAGAAGAAAGATTAATGATAAAATCAATAACAGGTATTTATGAAAAAAGGAATGATTATATTCTCCCTTGCCACACTCTGTGCCACCAGTCAGGCACAAGACGGGTGGACGCTACGCCAATGCATCGACTATGCCATCGAGCACAACATCGAGATTCAGCGGACTGCTAACGAGGCCGAGCAAAATGCCATAGAGGCCAATACGGCGAAATGGGCAAGATTGCCGAATCTGAATGGTTCGGCAGGGCAGAACTGGAGTTGGGGACGTTCACAATCGCCCAAGGACAATACGTACAGTGATGTTAATAGCGGTAGTACACAATTCGGACTGAGCACCAATGTCCCGTTGTTCACCGGTATGCAACTGCCCAACCAGTATGCACTCTCCAAACTGAACCTCAAAGCGGCCATCGAAGACCTGAACAAGGCGAAAGAGGACATCGCCATCAATGTGACCTCTTCTTATCTGCAGGTTTTATTCAACATGGAACTCAGTAAGGTAGCAGCCGGCCAGACGGAAATCAGCAAAGAGCAGTGCCAGCGCATCATCCGTCTTGCCGAAGTGGGAAAGGCTTCGCCCGCCGAAGTGGCCGAAGCCAAAGCACGTGTGGCACAAGACGAGATGAGCCGGGTGCAGGCTGAAAACAATTACCAATTGGCACTGCTGGATCTGAGCCAGTTATTGGAACTGCCTACCCCCGAAGGATTTGTACTCGCACAACCCGATACGGTAGTAAATTTCGCTCCGCTGACAGCACCGGACGATATATATACGGAAGCATTGAGCAACAAACCCGGCATCCGGGCTGCACAACTCCGCCTGGAAGGGAGCGAGAAAAGCATACGTATCGCTCAAAGTAATTATTACCCGCAACTCTCTTTCGGAGCGAGCATCGGAACCAATTTCTATACACTGAACGGTTATGCCGAACATAGTTTCGGCACTCAGATGAGAAACAATCTGAACAAAGGCATCGGATTCAATCTGAGCATACCGCTATTTAACCGCCTGGCTACCCGCAACCGTGTCCGCAGCGCCCGGCTGCAGCAAACCAACCTCGCCCTGCAACTGGATAACACCAAAAAGGTGCTTTACAAAGAGATTCAACAGGCATGGTACAATGCCGTAGCCGCTGAAAGCAAATTCAACAGCAGCATGGCAGCCGTTACCGCCAATGAAGAATCTTTCCGGCTGATGAGCGAGAAATTCGATAACGGAAAGGCAACTTTTGTCGAATACAATGAGGCCAAACAGAATCTGACCAAATCATTGTCAGACAAAATACAGGCAAAATACGACTACCTGTTCCGCAGCAAGATCCTCGACTTCTACAAAGGAAAAGCAATTGAATAATCAATAAATGAGGGTGCATCAAAAAGAAAGTTTTCGATGCACCCTCATTTTCTTATCACACCGGCTATATAAATCGAGATTTATATCTAATTTTGCTTCACTAACCTAAAAATAAGTTATATGAAGCAAAGACTACTTCTACTCGTAGCTCTCTTACCGGGTTTCCTGCTCGCCCAACAGAGAGTGATCTTTCCTGACAATTTCGATACGAATCTGAACGGGAAAGAAGTAACGATCGTCAATCAATTGACTATCACCGACATGCAGAATTTAAGTTCTAAGGGAATCTTAACCTTAGCTGCAGAACGCATACAGTGGGCAACCGAGGAGAATGCTCCAGGAAAAGAGATGTATACCCAATGGCAAAACAGCCTCTCCGGACGGCTTTTATCTCTAAAGGTGGACAATACCGTTTTTTGCCGCACAGGGCAGCAAGTCACCAATCTCACCGGAACAATCTCTGTAAGCAACGGTACCTATACCCTTACTCCCAAAACAGCACCGACTTTTACCGGTAACGAACGTACTCCCCAACCCAAAGAGATAACATCACCGTATAACCTGAAAATAGCCAGTTTCAACCTAAACTATTACATATCCAACAGCTCCTTATGGAATTCCCAATACGGTGCGGCCAATCAAGCCGAGTTTACAAGACAGCGAACCAAAATCCTCGCTGCCCTTAAAGCCATAGATGCAGATATATATGCCCTATGTGAGGTTGGTGAAGGGCAAACGGCCGTACAAGACATAGTCAACGGGCTCAATGAGGCAGCCGGCACGGAGAAATATGCATACATAGATAGTGGAGACAGCAAAGAAAGCACTTACACTAAAAATGTATTTGTTTACAATGCAGATAAAATTGCGCCCTACAAAGATTTCCGTTCCGTGGGATCGTACCTCAAGCTCCGCCACGTAGCACAGGCTTTCGACCTGAAAGAGAATCAGGAAAGACTGATCATTTCATTGAATCACTTCAAAGCAAAGACAAGCGGTAGCGGCAGCAATGCCGATCAATACGACGGGCAAGGAGGTTCAAATGCTCAACGCCAATCCGAAGCGCGTACAATCGTCAATGAATTGAATACCCTGACCAGCTATTACGAAGATCCGGATATATTGATACTGGGTGACTTGAACACATATTCAAAGGAGGACCCCATCCGGATATTAACAGATGCTTCCCTGACCAACCTGCTCGAACAGTTCTCTCCCCGGGATTACAGCTATGTCTATAAAGTGGCTACCGGTTATCTGGACCATTCGATTGCTTCCGTCAGCATGAGCAAACAGGTGATAGATGCCTTCCCCTGGCATATCAATGCAGACGAGCAAAGCAAGTTCGGCTATAAAAATGCTGCATATTATTCTCCGGTCCCTTATCGTTGTTC
>CAVCAX010000091.1:1885-4036 GCA_963599995.1 Coprobacillus sp. CAG:698 | reverse complement strand
TTGCAACTATAAAGAGCCGTTGCGACACAGACAAGTGCCATCAATAATTTTACTTTTTTCATTATTCCGTTTATTAAATTAAATATGTACAATAATGCATCGTTTTTACTGATAAACGTCTATTAGCTCTTTTTACTGCATACCACTGCCACACTTTTTTTCAGAGATACCAATGCGTCCGCTTTCTACGCGACCTCACTTCTGCTTTTCGGTAAGGTATTTCCAGTACCTCACGGGCATGTCTTGCTTATGTTTTCTCGGATTAAGCCTTTCCTTGATTGTAATGGATTTAAAATAGGTCTTCCAAAGCTGTTGAAACAATTTTTCGTCCTTATCCATCAAACTTTCATCAAGCATCCCGGTTATCAGATGAGAGGCATTGCTGTCATCATCAAAAGTAACTTCCTCTACGCTTTTCAAGTCGTAATAAAAGCCATAACGGCGTTTTATATCATAAATCAACCATTTCTGATCGGCAAAGCGGTCCTTAAAATGTTCGATTGTCAAAGGTAATGCGTTATGCCGCGGCTCAAAGGCTGCAAAGAAAGTGCCATCCGCTGCTTTCTGAAAACGGACAAACTGCAACATCCGCAACCGTTCCCAATCCACACGCTTCCATATCTTAGAGAGTTCCAATACATCCGGATCACCGAAATTCGTTTCAATAGAACGGGAAGCATCGATGGCCTTCCGGATATAACGAAACAGTAACATCCCGACCTCCGGCAACTCGGAAAGCCAACACCAAGTAATGGCTGAAAGAGCGGAGGCTGAAAGCTTCTTCTGCAACCCACGCCATACCCGCCCGGCCTTTTCCTCATCAGTGGCTACCGTAAAGAGTTCATCATAAAATAAGGGCAAAGCATCTCCCTCCGACAATAACACATCAGGAAAGGTTTTGCGAAAGTAAGCATCAAAAACAGCTGTCAGCAAGCCTTCAAAGGTCTTGTCATAAACAAATAGAACCATGGGGATTTACGATTTAACGATTTACGAATTACGATTGAAATTACTTAGATATATGAGATTGACGATAAGGTAATTTATGATTAGACGATTGACAATTTACGATTGGGAATACACGGAATTCCTAAGTAATTTCAATCGTAATTCGTAAATCGTCTAATCGTAAATCCCTTCATTTTTCAAAATTCAGCATCAGTTGGTTTTCATCTATTTTCTTTTTGGGTTTCGGAAGTAACAAACTGCGTACGGTCTGTGGGGTCATCTCATTAACAGTCTTCATCGGGAGCTCACTGCATGTAATGAAATACTGTGCCTTCTTCATCACCACCCCTATTTTTTTGAGCTGATAATACCCGAGCTTGGAATAGCGGCGGGAAGCAATGATTAACTTTGCCGACTTTACACCGATACCCGGTACACGAAGAATCAACTCATAATCCGCCCGGTTGATGTCTATCGGAAACTTTTCGGGATGGCGCAACGCCCACGACAATTTAGGATCTATCTCCAGATCGAGATCGGGATATGCATCATCTACAATCTCATCCACCTCAAACTGATAAAAACGCATCAGCCAATCCGCTTGATAAAGACGGTTTTCGCGAACCAGAGGCGGTTGTTTCAAAGCCGGCAGACGGGTATCGTAGGTATTGACAGAAACATATCCGGAATAATAAACACGCTTCATCGTGGGGCGCCGATACAGGGCGGAAGAAAGAAAAAGAATATCCTTATCCGTCTCGGCTGTGGCGCCTACAATCATCTGCGTGCTCTGCCCCGCCGGTGCAAACCGGGGTGCATGACGGAATTTCTTTCTCTCTTCGCTACTCTCCAATACCCCTTGCTGGATGTACAGCATGGGAGCAAACACACTCTTATGATCTTTTTCGGGAGCTAACAGTTTCAGATTTTCTTCTTTAGGTATTTCAACGTTTACACTCAGGCGGTCGGCATATCGCCCGGCCTCATTCACCAGCTCACGGCTGGCTCCGGGGATACTCTTCAAATGAATATACCCGTTGAAACGATGGACTTCACGCAGGTCTTTGGCAACCCTTACCAGACGCTCCATCGTATAATCGGGATTTCGAACGACTCCCGAACTCAAAAACAAGCCTTCGATATAATTCCGACGATAGAACTCAATCGTCAGATCCACCAATTCGGATACGGAAAGAGTGGCAC
>CAVCAX010000091.1:494-1875 GCA_963599995.1 Coprobacillus sp. CAG:698 | reverse complement strand
CACGCGGCAGGTCATTGCTACGCCGGTTGATACAATAAGCACAATCATAAATACAATAATTGGTAAGCATTATTTTCAGAAGCGAAATACAGCGACCGTCTTCCGCAAAACTATGGCAAATGCCCCATCCGCCTACGGTGTTACCCAACGTCCCCGGTTTGTTGGCACGAACCGTACCACTGGAAGCACAAGATACATCGTATTTGGCTGATTCAGCCAGAATCTTCAATTTTTCAAGAACGTTCGCATTCATAATCCATACAGTTTTTGCATTTCCTTTATCTCCCTTCTCATCACATCACGCAAACTTTGAGGCTCCAACACTTCAACCGTTGCTCCTTTCGAGAGCAGCTCTTGAATAAAATCATAAGTAGGTGAGATATAAAGTTCAAAATCGGTATATGCCTCCGTCGTCGTAATCTCTTTCTGGCTGGAGTGCAAAGGAAGATTACGCAGATAAGGCACCTGTCCGGCAACAACCCTTAATACAGTACGCTGTGGCGGCAATGTCTCATCCCGAATAATACCGAAACAATCCCGGAAATAATCCTGTGGCGTGAATTTACGGGGGAAACGGAATTTCTCTTCCCCCACAGACAAACATTTGACACGGTCCAATGAATAAGAACGGAAAGTCTCATAGGCCCTGTTGATCCCTATCAGATACCAACGATGACGAAACAGTTTGAGAAAATAAGGTTCCAGAACCACCTCTTTTGAATGTTCCCATGTATATGCCTGATATTCCATGTGAAGCATACGTCCGGCTCGCATGGCATCTATCACGGCCTCCATATACTGCAGTCCCAAAGGAGTCTCTTCAAACACAATCCGGTTCTTCATGTCCATGCTTTCCTGCAGAATACTGTTCAATGAAAAACTGTTGAGTAGCCACATTTTCAACTTATCACCCAACATTCCCTCCGCATCGGCTATATAATAGGTATTCGTATGCTTATCACATTCTATATTAATGTCGAACATCTCTTCGATAACCTGCCGGTGGTTATGAAAAGTACGCAAGGGAATATCGGTACGCATAGCGTCTCCCGCCCGCCAGCGGCGATTGATTTCACTAAACGTGATACGTCCGCTGCGATAGATAGTGTCTACCAACCAGATCAGTCTGTTGAATTGTTGCTTTGCCATACCTTTTTTCTTTATTATGCTGCAAAATAGCACATAGTTTGTGCCAAAAACAAGCATAATAAAAAGAATAAAGCAGCAACCAAACGTTTTTTAATGTATCCATACTAAAACAAGCCTTATCAAGAACCTGTTTGAATTTTCGGCCCTGTTTTTATTCTTGGGGATTCGGTTCAAGCACCCAAACATTATGAATTCAAAAACATACCGGCAAAAATGTTACTCTGTGTTCCTC
>CAVCAX010000091.1:0-484 GCA_963599995.1 Coprobacillus sp. CAG:698 | reverse complement strand
AGACCGGTGCTCTACCAACTGAGCTACTCCCGTGTTTGCGGGTGCAAAGGTAGAATAAACTTTTGAATCTGCAAGTGCTTCTACAAAGAAGTTTTCAACTATTTTAGCTTTTCCCATTCGGCAGGTTTGAAACCTACCAGTACAAAATTATCGGTGACTACCAGTGGACGTTTCACCAATTTACCGTCAGTGGCCAATAAGGCAATTTGCTCTTCTTCGCTCATAGCAGGTAGCTTATCTTTGAGATTCAGCTCTTTATATACCAGTCCACTGGTATTGAAAAACTTTCTTACCGGCAATCCGCTAAGGGAAATCCAAGTTTTTAATTCCTCTATCGTGGGATTATTTTCCACAATGAGCCGGTTGGTATACGCAATGCCATTCTCTGCCAGCCATTTTTTGCCTTTTGACAAGTACTGCATGCGGGATATTGCAAAAAGATCGGTTTCATAGGTTTCATATATAAGAAGCTGTTTTGAATTGT
>CAVCAX010000090.1:0-3046 GCA_963599995.1 Coprobacillus sp. CAG:698 | reverse complement strand
TTACAGAACGGCTGGTCGATACATTGACAATTCTTCTGATAACAGGCGTCACGGTGTTGCTTCAGCTGCCGATATTTGTTACTTTTCTTCAGCAGACTGGAACCAAGATACCTTCGCTCCTGCATCTGCTGACTTCCGTGTGGTTCTATATCGTCCTGTTCTGTTTTATCGGAGTGGGAATGCTTCTTTATTATTTACGGAAGACGTTGTTCTTTTATGAAAGAGTGAAAGGTTTTGTGCTCAATATTTGGGAAGGTGTGATGTCATTGAAAGGAGTGCGCAATATACCTCTCTTTAGTTTTTATACATTGGCTATTTGGGGATGTTATTTTTTTCACTTCTATTTTACGTTCTATTGCTTCGCTTTTACTGCTCATCTGAGCATCCTGGCGGCGCTGGTTATGTTTGTAGGCGGTACTTTTGCAGTGATTGTGCCTACGCCGAACGGAGCGGGTCCATGGCATTTTGCGGTCATTTCGATGATGATGCTTTATGGAGTAAATGAAACAGATGCCGGAATATTTGCTCTGATTGTGCACGGGATTCAAACCTTTTTAGTAGTTTTGTTGGGCGTATATGGTTTGGCGGCTTTGTCGTTGACCAATAGACAGCGAAAGTAATCACTATAAAAATAGATTTGTTATGAGTACTATTCTTTCTTTAGCTCCACAAAACGTATGGAAGCATTTTTATTCGTTGACACAGATTCCCCGTCCGTCGGGACACATGGAAAAAGTAACAGAATTTCTGATTAACTTCGGAAAAGGCTTGGGACTGGAATCTTTTGTAGACGAAGCAGGTAACGTAATTATCCGTAAACCGGCAACTCCGGGAATGGAAAACCGGAAAGGTGTGATTCTTCAGGCACACATGGACATGGTTCCGCAGAAGAATAACGATACGGTGCACGATTTTGAAAAAGATCCTATTGAAACTTATATAGATGGCGACTGGGTAAAGGCCAAAGGAACTACGCTGGGAGCAGATAACGGGCTTGGCGTGGCTGCTATCATGGCTGTGCTTGAAGCGAAAGATTTGAAACATGGTCCGCTGGAAGCACTGATTACCAAAGACGAAGAAACCGGTATGTATGGCGCGTTCGGTCTGAAGCCGGGGACAGTGAACGGAGAAATCCTTCTGAATCTCGATTCGGAAGATGAAGGCGAGTTGTATATCGGTTGTGCAGGCGGTATGGATGTCACTGCTACACTGGAATATAAGGAGGTAGCTCCCGAAGAAGGCGATATCGCTGTTAAGGTTACGTTGAAAGGCTTGCGTGGTGGGCATTCCGGATTGGAAATCAATGAAGGGCGTGCCAATGCCAACAAATTGCTGGTTCGCTTTATCCGCGAGGCAGTTGCCAGTTACGAAGCACGCCTGGCAAGTTGGGAAGGCGGCAATATGCGTAATGCCATTCCACGGGAGGCACACGCGGTTGTTACCATTCCAGCTGAGAATGAAGAAGAATTGTTGGGCTTGGTGAAATATTGCGAAGACCTGTTCAATGAAGAATATTCGACGATTGAGACTCCGATCAGTTTCACGGCAGAACGTGTGGAAGTTCCGGCAGGTCAAGTGCCCGAAGAAATTCAGGACAATCTGATTGATGCTATTTTTGCTTGTCAGAATGGTGTGACCCGTATGATTCCGACTGTTCCCGATACGGTAGAGACTTCTTCCAACCTTGCTATTATAACAATTGCCGGTGGAAAAGCGGAAATTAAAATTTTGGCTCGTAGCTCCAGCGATAGTATGAAGGAATATCTCACTACCAGTCTTGAGTCTTGTTTCTCTATGGCAGGTATGAAGGTAGAGATGACAGGAGGTTATTCCGGTTGGCAGCCCGATGTGAATTCTCCGATTTTGCACGCGATGAAAGCGTCATATAAGCAGCAGTTTGGCGTGGAACCTGCGGTGAAGGTGATTCATGCAGGTTTGGAATGCGGTATTATCGGTGCCATTATTCCGGGATTGGATATGATTTCCTTCGGTCCTACCTTGCGCTCACCACATTCACCGGACGAAAGAGCATTGATTCCTACTGTACAGAAGTTCTATGACTTCCTCGTTGCAACTTTGGAACAGACTCCAATGAAATAAATGCTATTCTTTCCTATTATATAATAGGTCTCTTATAGAAAAAGGCACGGATGAAATGTCATCCGTGCCTTTTTGTCATATTTGTTGCCTTAAATATTACGATTTTACTTCATAACAAATAAATTAATTGATGCAAATCAATAAATATGCTATAAAACATAAAATTCTTCCTTTTTGGAGTACAATGTATAAACAAAGGCTGTATTTTTGTGTTGTATAACATGTAAATAAGAGGATAACAAAATGAAAAGGTTAGAAAGATTGTTTAGAAAGATCGGCGAAGCCGACGTACATGTTTGGGGATATTCAACAATTAATATTCGCCCGAACGAGGAAGCTTAATTTTTTAGTTTTCAAGTATTAGTAATTTAAAAGTTTAAAGATTATGAAGAAAATAAGTTCTTTAGTTAGAAAAATCCTCAGTGAAGTAGGTCGTAACGAAATGCTTGCATGGGGGTACAGAATTGAAAAATGAGAGAGAGAACATTAGCTAAGTTTGCAGTGGGGATACGTTATTGAAAGCGTTATCCCCACTTTTTTTGCTTCTTATAAGTCCCGGATATTGTATTCACTGTTTTTTTCGATAGAAGAAGGTTGTGTACGACAAAACAGTTACCGTCCGAGTTAGTTTCCTTTGCTTGAAACTAAAGTTTCATCAGTTAGAAACTATGGTTTCATCGGTAAGAAACTAATGGTTTCAAGTAACTGAAACTGAAGTTTCCAGCGTATGGAACCAGGGTTTCGAGCCGCGAAACCAACAGTGTTAAGGCGTAGTGTCAGTTTTTCATGTTCAATCCAATTCCAGGTGACAGCATTATTGCCGTCACTTGCTGCTGTCACTTGTTGCTGTCACATCTTTAGTTGCTCATAATCATTTGGTTAGGTCGTGTTTCGTGACAGGTGACAGATATATATCATAAACAATTTGTTAGGAGAGGATTAACGG
>CAVCAX010000089.1:0-3389 GCA_963599995.1 Coprobacillus sp. CAG:698 | reverse complement strand
ATTATCTTGTTGTTTCAATCCGGTTTGTGTTATCGCATCCCACCAATTGTCCGGAGAGTTTCGCCTGATAGTATCTACTTTATTATACTTGAGATTATCATAATAATAACCTCCGTCTTTATCTTTAGAATAATACAATCTACCGTCTACCGAATAAATGCTGTTTCCCGAGACATAATCCCTCATCAACGCATACTCTTCTGTATCAAGAACATCGATTTTCTTCCAAGGGTTCGAAAAGCCCATAATCATATCGAAACTAATTTTCGTCTTCCCCGAAGCACCTCCTTTGGTTGTAATCACCACTACCCCATTGGCTGCACGGGCACCATATACGGCACTTGAAGCCGCATCTTTCAATATTTCGATATTGGCAATGTCATTTGCATTTAGATGATCGATACCATCGACAATAAAACCATCGACCACATACAAAGGATCTGCATCATTAACGGTTCCCGTACCACGGATCTTAATAGTAGAGCTACTGCCGGGAGCACCGGTATTCTGTATGATATTGACACCGGCTGCTTTTCCTTGCAAAGCCTGCAAAGGTGAAGAAACGGGAACATTAGTAAGTTCTTCTCCCGACACAGAAGATATGGAACCCGTTATATCACTCTTTTTCTGTACACCGTAACCAATAACCACCAATTCGTCCAACTGGATGTTCTCTTCACCCAATAATATCGTCAACGGCTTACTATCACGTACAACAACCTCACTGGGTCTATATCCCATATAAGTGATTCTAAGGGTAGCACCGACTGGTACTTTCATAGAGAACTTTCCATCCATATCTGTTATCACACCGTTTTGGGTTCCCTTTTCCAGCACGGTAACACCGATGAGCGGTTCTCTGTTCTTACCATCCAGCACCTCCCCTGCAACCGTTAGAACCGACTGCCCATAAGAGAATACGACATGAATGATAGCCATGATGAACACTGCCATCCTGGGTAATATATTCTTTATCATCTGCTAATAATTAAATGAAGCGGTAATACAATGGGTTATAAAAATATTTCATCTGCGGATTATGCGGAATAGATGACCTTACCCGCAGATGAAACATGAAGTAACTGAAAATACACTGAAAGTCCGTACTTTTATACTGACATCAGATCATTTCTTAATAATCAGATTGGAAGATGAAGCACCTTCTGTACTTTGTACGTTTATCAGATACATACCTTCGGCTAATGAAGACACATCGACAGAGTTATCGGGCAGAGTTTCCACAACCTTAACCAACCTGCCGACAGAATCATAAATCTCAACCTTCTTAACAATTCCGGTTGCTTTCATGAAAAATTTATCACTTGCCGGATTCGGATAGATCTGAACCTTGTTTTCTTCATTCGCAGGAATATTTTCAATGGAAGTTCCTATCTCTGCACGCGTACGGTATTCGATATCCAGATTATCAGCATCTCTTACAGGATCATAATCCGGTTTACGATAATGATAACAATAAATTCCTTCACCCTCGTTAATAGCAAAAACAACATCACCACCCAAATTTCTCATGGAATGTACCTTGTCGCCTTCGCCCGGCTTGATGTTCGTTACGCGAACTGGAAAATCTGATTTACTGTCTATCCGGAATAATTTCTCCTGCCACTCTTTGTTCTGCACACTTGAATCCCAGTAGTACATACTTCCGGAAGCTACAATCGGCTCTTTTACCCAAGCATTAAGCTTTCCGGTACCTAAATCAGAGTGCAAATAAACATCCTTCCCGTCTGTATAATGCAACTCTCCGCCAAATCCCAATGGCATACCGGTACCTCCCGAATTGGCCGAAAACATATAAACACCATCAAATACCACTCCCGCATCCGGAGAACTGTTTTTAGGTTTTCCATCTGTTCCGGGAACATTTTCATTGACATCGAATGCACCATAATTACCCGGCTCCAAATTGGTAAATGCAAGCTCGGATCCATACTCCTCATGCCAACCACGGAAATATATTTTTCCATTATAGGGAGTAGGACTGGCATCACTCACCCAACCACTCCGAGGACTGTTATTCTCATCCTTCCCCGGTCGGGTGTCATAAATAAGATAAGTTCCCTCTTCTGTACCGTCACTGGCAAAAGGTTCACCACCGTATTCGTAAGACCAAGCCTGGAAAAAAAGCTTCTCATTGTAGAAGTTAACCATGTCATCTATGGCTGCACTCATCGTAGCGCCTGCAACTTCCGGATTAGGCTCCACATTCATGTCTTTCACTAAATGTGTTCCGGCTTCCGTCCCATCAGTTACCCAAAGTTCCTCACCATATTTTCCGTCTTTATCATCGGCCTTAAAAAACACTTTACGCCCCACCCGGCAATACGGACTGTAAGGAGAGCCATTGTCTGTCCCGGGATAACCCATCTTACATTCATAAAGCAATTTGGTTCCTTCCTCGGTTCCATCACTGATCCAAAGCCAATATTGACCACCATTATACTCCTCACTATCAAAGTTCTTAGCAGCAAACACGAACTGTGTTTCGTTCAATTGCGTAAAACCTTTCGGATCAGAAGAAGCCAGTTCATGAATATCTTTCACCATATAAGTGCCCTGTTCCGTTCCGTCAGAAATCCAGAGTTCCGCTCCGTTAACACCATCATCTGCCTGAAAAACGACTTTATCATTAAACCGTGTCAACCAAACGACATTAGAACTTGTCGGTCCGGGAATGATATCTTTCACAATCCTCGTTCCTTCCGGAGTTCCATCCGTCACCCATAATTCCTCTCCGTGTGCAGCATCTGTTGCCGCAAAAAAAGCAAGATAACCTTTCTCCTTACTACCGGCAACCGTTATATTCTTTTGTTGGATAAGTTTACGAGTATTGTTAACGACAGCAGTTACCCCTTCAGGTAAGAGACTCCGTAATTCACCTCCCGGATCACGAGTGAAATCACCTGATGTCTGAGGTTGTCTTCCTCCTTGAGCAAAAACACTCCCCATCGTAAATAATGAAAAGACAAATAAAAAGCACAACTTTTTCATATTCTATAAAATTAAATTAAAAACTGAATAACACGCATTTACGTGATAACCAAAACTTTGTATTAATGTAATCGTTGTGTTTCTACATTTCAAATTCGGGCAAATGTGTTCTTTTCCTTTCACTGCACAAAGATACACGCCCTCAATGACAAAAATAGATCAAAGTCATTACATATATGATACAAAAAGAAAAAGAACTACCGATTAAATGCCTTGTAAAAATGTAGTAAAGAAAGACTCCATTAATACCAGATTTTGGTTATAGCATCTGCCAGATGTTTTCCTTTTATATTTCCCGGGTACTTCAAAAATAGAAATAACACATCAAGCAGGTACAATAGGTTATTAAAACATCACAAATGTACGGGCAGGGCGACTAA
>CAVCAX010000088.1:0-3946 GCA_963599995.1 Coprobacillus sp. CAG:698 | reverse complement strand
TTCAATGATGAAATTCTGGCGTTTATCAAAAAGGGCATTACCAGTGAACAGATTTACACAGCCATCAATTGGTTGAAGAAATACCACGTTCCTGTCAAGCTGAATATCCTGATAGGAAGTAGTCCGTTGGAGACGAAGGAGACTTTGAAACATACACTGCGCGAAGCCAAAGCATTGAAGGTAGACCAGGTAATGTTTAATATCGTCTCTCCATTTCCCGGTACGGAATTCTATACGATGGCCAAAGAAAACGGCTGGCTGTCTACCAAGGATTATGTTCCTACTGATGTACAGCGCGAATCGATATTGAAATACCCTTCATTGACCTCAGAAGACATGGAACGTATTTTATTCTATAATAATATCAGCTATTTCCTTTCTCCGCATTTCATTGTGACACAGTTAAAACGCTTCTCCAGTTGGAGTGAGTTCACACATGCGCTGAAAGCGCTGAAAATTAAATTGTTCGGTTGAGAAAATGATACGGTTGTCTGTCATTATCATCACTTGGAACCAGCTTTCTTATCTGCAAGAATGCCTGCATTCACTGCATCCTGTCATGAAACGGGAGGATGTGGAGGTCATCATCGTGGACAATGGTTCGAATGATGGTACGGATCAATACCTCGCCCGTAACTATCCGCAAGTGCGCTTGCACGTAAATGCTTGCAATAAAGGAGTGGCTTATGCCCGAAACAGAGGACTGGAACTGTCGAAGGGCAGCAAGATACTCTTTTTGGACAATGATACCGTTGCCAATGAAAAGGCGATTTCAGGATTGGAGGCCTATCTGGATGAGCATCCGCAAGTGGGGCTTTGTGCTTGCAGGCTGGTAGATGGCAACAACCGGATACAAGATAGCTTCAAGCCTTTTCCCGGCTTATGGCTGAAGGTGAAGAATGTGTTGAGAATAACCGGCCATGTACCCGATTTGCAGATACCCACTTCTCCCTTTGAACCGGTTTATGTGATAGGGGCCTGCCAGATGATTCGCCGTGAGGTAATCGACTGTATCGGGCTGTTGGATGAGAGGATTTTCTATGGACCCGAAGATGCCGACTACTGTCTGCGTATTGTGGCCCACGGATGGAAGGTTGTGTATCTTCCGCAATATACGATTATACATCATTGGCGACGTGCCACGAATAAAAAACTTTTTTCCCGTCTGGCATGGAAGCACTTTTGTGCATTGTGCTACTTCTATGCAAAATACAAGCGTATTAATTAAAACATGAAACAATCTTATTTAATAAACGACCGCATTTATCTTCGCGCGGTCGAACCGGAAGACATTGATATAATGTATGAAATGGAAAACGATCCCTCCATGTGGGACATCAGTAGTTTTACCGTACCTTATTCCCGTTATGTACTGCGCCAGTATATCGAGGGTTCTCAAAGCGATATGTTCGCTGATAAGCAACTGCGCCTTATGATTATCCGTCGGGAAGACAACCGGACGATCGGCACGATCGATATAACCGACTTTGTCCCCTTACATTCTCGCGGTGCCGTAGGAATAGCCTTGCATGCGGATTGCCGCGGTGCCGGATATGCTTCAGATGCCTTGAATCTGTTATGCGATTATGCTTTTGATTTTCTACAGCTCCATCAACTCTATGCTCATGTGGTTGTGGAGAATGAAGCCAGCATGAAACTCTTCGTATCCTGTGGCTTTACACAATGCGGACTGCTGAAAGACTGGCTTCTGACATCGGAAGGATACAAAGACGCCGTCTTGATGCAACGCATCAAACAACGCTGAGCAAAAATTAAACCGGCTTTGAGTTTAAGGCCGGTTCTAAGTGTTGAGTCAATTCAGTGAAGGTACTTGTGGGAAACGCGACCAGGCTTCATATTTGTTACCCAGCTTACCCAATGCGTTTTTCCACATATCTTTCACCTCGCCATCAAGCAAATAAGAAGGATCTTCCTTGGCTATAATCCAAGTATTCTCTTTGACCTCCTGTATCAGTTGTTCGCATTCCCAGCCGGAGTATCCCAAGAAGAATCTTACTTTTCCGTTGATTTCATTACCTTGCAGAATGTGTTTTTTCAGTGCATCAAAATCTCCATTCAGATATAATCCGTTGCCTACTGGAAGTGCTCCGGGGAGTTGGGATAAAGTATGCAGATAAAACAGAGTGTCGGTTCCCATCGGTCCACCTTTATATAAAGGGATGTCTTCCAGATATTTAAACTCTTTAACGACATCATTGACCAACAACGGGAGTCGCTTGTTCATTATCAGCCCCATGCTGCCTTCGCTGGTATGATCGACAAGCAACACTACCGAACGTCCGAATGTAGCATCACAGAGAAAAGGTTCCGAAATCAGAATCTTTCCCTGTGACGGCAATACATTATTCGATTGTATCTTAAATATGTCGGCGTTGATATTGTTCATGCGATAAATATAAATATTCTTTTCACAAGAACAAACTTTCTTCTCCTCTTTTTTACTTTTTCGTGTACTTTTTTATGATATGGGATGATTTTCTTTAAATATTTTCATTCTTTCATCCAATTGTGCATATTGATGATCTTTGATAAAAGAAGTACATGCACGCAGTCCTTGCTGATGGCTTCCCGTGGTGACAAGTGAGATGGCGCTCACTCCATAATACATCAGTTCTTTTGCCAGTTCGCCACTTGTCATGCCCGGATAGCCGATTGTGAAATAGAAGCCGTCGGCAATAGGTTCACCCAGATCCTTATCATAAACAAGGTAAAAACCATGGCGCAGGAAAATCTCTTTCAGTTTCCGTGCCCGTTCTCCGTATACCTTTACTTCGTCAAGGAAATTGTATTTTCCTTCATTGGCCGCTTTCAGCATTGCAGCCATAGCAAACTGTGCCGAATGGCTGGTGCCGGAAGAGAGGGCATAAAGAACACGATGGATGAATACCGTTCCGAATGTGCCGCCACCGTAACGCTTCGTCAATCCGGGATAGCTGCGATGATATAATTTGTCGGAGATACAGCTGACGCCAATACGCTGTCCGGCATAGCTGAATGCCTTGGAACCGGAAATCAGCAAAATATAATTATCGGTGTAATGAGCCACAGACGGCTGATAAGGTGCTTGGAAGGGAGTACTGAGATCCTTGCGGAAATCCATTGCGAAATATGCCAGATCTTCCAAGACGATGACGTCATACTGCGTTGCCAGCTCACCTATGATCCGGAGTTCCTTGTCGCTTAGGCAGATCCAACTTGGGTTGTTCGGGTTAGAATAGATGATGGCAGATATATTTCCCTTTTTCAAATAACTTTCCAGTTTCTCTTTTAGCTTGTCTCCCCGGAAATCGTATACATCGAATGTTTCATATTTTTGCCCCATCACCACCAGTTGCTGTTTCTGTACCGGAAATCCCGGATCGATGAAGAGTATCGTATCTTTTTCTTCATTACACTGGCTGCAGGTAAGGAATGATGCAAAAGTGCCCTGCATGGACCCTGTCACAGGAACACATCCTTCCGGTTTCAGGTCTACATCGATAAATGCTTTGACAAAGCGTGAAGCCTCCTGTTTAAGTTCCGGCAGTCCGTTGATATCCGGATATAAGCTTGCAATTCCTCTTTGCAGTGCTTCTACTTCTGCCTTCACACCGACAGCCGAGGGTGGGAGACCGGGTACTCCCATCTCCATTTTGATAAACTCTACTCCGGATTCTGCTTCTGCTTTGGCAGCAATGGCTTTCACTTCGCGAATGGTAGCTTTTGAGAAATCCGCAATATGAAATTCTTCAATCGTCTCATCGATCAAATGTTGTTCGATAGGTGTATTTTTCATGCCTTTCCTTTTTATATATATAATATGTTTCTGCAGCCACAAAGATAAAGAATTAATTTATCCGCAGAATCTTTTTCTTCCGAGAGTTGTCCTAAACCAGTCTCTTTCATTGTAAAAGCGCTAACGTATGCACTCAGCAAGGCACAATGA
>CAVCAX010000087.1:0-2511 GCA_963599995.1 Coprobacillus sp. CAG:698 | reverse complement strand
ATTATAATCCGATGAAGCACCGTAAGTGTATTTATACAATCCTCCCTCTTTATAATAGTCGATATCTGTCAGTCCTTTTAAGCGCTTGTCATTTTGGGCTAATGGTTTAGAAGAGGTCAGTATTTGTATTTTAAACGTTATTTCTCCGTTATTTGTTGCGCTCTCTACTGTAATGGGGCGTTGAGCGGTAACTTTTGTTTCCGGATCGGCCTTGACGTTCTCCTGTTGGGGCGCTGCGGCTATTACAGTTTCGGAGATCTCGGTTTCCTCTTCCGGGATGATGGTACGACTGGCACCGGTCAACCGTATCTCCTGCTCCCGTTTATAAGTAAGGAATGCGTGATAAATTCCTTTTGCCAGCGTACTGGTTCCTGTTTCCGAGTTCAGGTAACGTTCTTCTTCGGGAGTGGATATGAATCCTAATTCCACTAAAATACTGGGCATGGCGCTTGCTTTTAATACAAGGAATCCGGCTTGGTGTACACCACGATCCACCCGTTTGCATGTATGGCGGAATTGCTTTTGTACAAGAGAGGCCAGATGCACGCTTTGCTCCATATACTTGTCTTGCATGAATTCGAAAATGATATATGACTCGGCTGAGTTCGGATTGAAGCCGGCATAGCGCGTTTTGTAATCGCTCTCGTAAAGGATTACAGAGTTTTCGCGTTGGGCTACGGCAAGATTGGCATCTGATTTGGCAAGACCCAATGTCCAGGTGGAGGCCCCTTTGGCCACACGGTTGTTGGCAAGGGCATTTGTGTGTATGGAGATAAACAGGTCTGCTTTGGCATTATTGGCTATTTCAGCTCGTCGGTCTAATGGAATAAACACGTCCTTACTGCGGGTATAGATAACTTTTACATCATCGCAGTTTTTTTTGATCATGTTACCTAACTTTAATGCCACATTCAGATTTATATTCTTTTCCTTCGAGGTTTTGCCAACGGCTCCGGGGTCATGCCCTCCATGTCCGGGATCGATGACGACAACAAAATCCTTGGCCCATGCACTGCCGGTACAAAGTGGAGAGTAGAGCAGCCCAAGGCAGACGTATATATATAATATGTAATGTCTATGAAGTCTCATGTTATTGCAATGACAGTGCAAATGTAGTGGATTTTTGCTGAAAACTTGCTATTCGTCATTAAGTTTTGTACTTTTTTCCATATTTCATGTCGTTTATTTCCGTTATTCGTTGTTACTTTGCATCTTAAAATAAAAAAATGATATAGTAATGCTTAAGTTTCTGAAGAATTGGACATTGCCCATTGCCATGTTGTTTGGGGGGATAGGGTATCCTTTGTTTATCAGACTTTCTTTTTTGACCCCAGTACTTATTTTTACAATGTTGCTGCTCACTTTTTGCAAGGTTTCTCCCCGCGATCTGAAGCCGAAACCTTTGCATTTATGGTTACTTCTGATACAGATATTCGGGGCGATAGCAGTTTATCTACTTCTTTTTCGTTTTAACAAAATTGTGGCAGAGGGAGCAATGGTTTGCATTATCTGTCCTACGGCTACTGCCGCTGCGGTTATTACTTCTAAATTGGGTGGAAGTGCGGCCAGTCTGACAACCTATACGCTGATTGGCAACATAGGGGCGGCCGTTGCTGTTCCGGTTTTATTTCCGTTAATCGAGGTGCATGCAGAGATCGGTTTTTTAGATTCTTTCCTATTGATATTGAGTAAAGTCTTTCCTTTATTGATCTGCCCGTTTTTGGTCGCATGGCTGTTGCGACAGTTTTTTCCCCGTGTTCACCGTACTTTATTGAATTACCATGAACTGGCTTTTTATCTTTGGGCTGTGTCTTTGGCCATTGTCACTGCGCAAACGCTGTCTTCTCTGATAAATGAACCGGCGGACGGATTGACGGAAATGATGATTGCGTTTGCAGCACTTGTGGTTTGTTGTCTACAATTCTTTTTAGGAAAAACGCTGGGCAGCTTGTATAATGACCGTATCAGCGGCGGACAGGCATTGGGGCAGAAGAATACGATCCTGGCTATTTGGATGGCACATGCTTATCTTAATCCACTTTCTTCCGTGGGACCGGGAAGTTATGTGCTGTGGCAGAATATAATCAACTCGTGGCAGTTGTGGAAAAAGAGAAAGAAAGGATTAATAAATTGAATATAAGTAATTGATTTATATGTATTTGCTATTTATCTGTGTTGTTTTCTTTGTTTTCTTGCTTTAGCCTATAATTTCCTTTGTTTTGTTACACGGCTCTTTCATTTAAACTCGGAACAAACTGATAACTACTGATTATGTTGATTTTACATCAACAGAGACAGATGGCATTTAGTCTATGTTGTGTCAATAGCGATGTTTGGCTGCTCCTAAATGCCTATCAGTCATAAATATTGAAAATTCAAAGCATTTTTAAATGAAAGAGCCGTGGGTGCGACGGAAAGAAAAAACACCTTTGTTTTCTTTTCGCCAGCATTATTTTCCCGACTTCGGGAATGCGTCACCCAAGAAACTTTTTCAAATCAAATAATGGCTTG
>CAVCAX010000086.1:7586-10872 GCA_963599995.1 Coprobacillus sp. CAG:698 | reverse complement strand
TCTGAAAAAAAAATGATGTAGCCTTCTTTTTTCTATTCCCTATTTATAGGTATTTTATGCTATTAAACACAAAATGGGGGATCTTTATACATGCAATCTGAAAAATGATTGTACCTTTGCGTGCTCTAAAGAAAATGGATAACCCAACCACTAACTAAATATTTTATTATGGATTTGAATAAAACCTTTAAAGACGGACTTTGGAGCAAAGAAATCAATGTGAGAGACTTTGTCAGCAACAACATCACTCCCTATTACGGAGACTCCTCTTTCCTGCAAGGCCCTACCGAACGAACAAAAACTGTGTGGAACTGTTGCCTAAAAGCACTCGAAGAAGAAAGGGCAAATAACGGTGTACGTTCACTCGACCACAAAACCGTATCAACAATAACTTCGCACAAAGCCGGATACATCGATAAAGAGAACGAACTTATCGTCGGTCTGCAGACAGATGAACTGCTGAAACGTGCCATCAAGCCGTTCGGCGGAATCAATGTAGTGGCTAAGGCTTGTCATGAAAACGGTGTGGAAGTAGACGACCGTGTACGGGATATATTTACCCACTATCGCAAAACGCACAACGACGGGGTATTTGATGTATATACCGAAGAGATCCGTTCGTTCCGCTCATTGGGATTCCTGACAGGACTTCCGGACAACTATGCCCGCGGGCGCATTATCGGTGACTATCGCCGTCTGGCCCTCTATGGTATCGATCGTCTGATTGAAGCGAAACAGAAGGATTTGAAACAACTGACAGGCCCGATGACTGAAGCACGTATCCGCCTTCGTGAGGAAGTGGCCGAGCAAATCAAGGCTCTGAAAGAGATGAAGGTAATGGGTGAATATTACGGGCTCGACCTCAGCCGCCCTGCATACAACGCCCAAGAGGCTGTTCAGTGGGTATACATGGCCTATCTGGCAGCAGTAAAAGAGCAGGACGGTGCAGCAATGTCATTGGGTAATGTATCGTCATTCCTTGATATTTATATCGAATACGATCTCACTCACGGAAAGATCGACGAAACATTCGCACAGGAATTAATCGACCAGTTTGTCATCAAACTGCGTATGGTACGCCACTTACGTATGCAGTCCTACAACGATATTTTTGCAGGAGACCCCACATGGGTAACCGAGTCAATAGGCGGACGCTTCAACGACGGACGTACCAAAGTTACCAAAACATCTTTCCGTTTCCTGCAAACCCTATACAACCTGGGGCCGTCACCGGAACCTAACATGACCGTATTGTGGAGTCCTGATCTACCGGAAGGTTTCAAAGAATTCTGTGCAAAAGTTTCCATCGACACCTCTTCCATACAATACGAGAACGATGACCTGATGCGTGAAGTGCGCCAGTCGGACGACTACGGTATCGCTTGTTGCGTATCCTATCAGGAGATCGGCAAGCAGATACAATTCTTCGGTGCACGCGCCAATCTTGCCAAAGCACTGCTGCTGGCCATCAACGGCGGACGTTGCGAAAATACCGGTACGGTAATGGTAAAAGACATTCCGATGCTGACCGGTGAAGTGCTGAAGTTTGAAGAAGTAATGAGCAACTATAAAAAAGTGCTGACTCAGATAGCCCGTGTATACAATGATGCCATGAATATCATTCACTATATGCACGATAAGTATTATTATGAGAAAGCGCAAATGGCATTCATCGATACGAACCCACGCATCAATCTGGCTTACGGTGTAGCCGGTCTTTCGATTGCTATCGACTCGTTGTCTGCCATCAAATATGCCACGGTGAAAGCCCGCCGCAATGATATCGGACTAACGGAAGGTTTCGACATTGACGGCGAATTCCCTTGCTTCGGTAATGACAATGACAAGGTAGACCATTTGGGCGTAGACCTTGTGTATTACTTCAGCGAGGAGTTGAAGAAGTTGCCGGTCTACAAGAATGCCCGCCCCACCCTTTCATTGCTGACCATCACCTCCAATGTGATGTACGGTAAGAAGACCGGTGCCACTCCCGACGGACGTGCCAAAGGCATCGCCTTTGCTCCGGGTGCCAACCCGATGCATGGCCGTGACAAAAACGGAGCGATTGCCTCTTTGAGTTCGGTAGCCAAACTTCGTTACCGCGATTCGCAAGACGGTATCAGCAACACCTTCTCGATTGTTCCGAAATCACTCGGTGCCACTGCAGAAGACCGGATAGAGAATCTGATAACGATGATGGACGGATACTTCACCAAAGGTGCACACCACCTGAACGTAAATGTGTTGAACCGTGAAATGCTGGAAGACGCCATGGAGCATCCGGAGAAATATCCGCAACTCACCATCCGCGTTTCGGGATATGCCGTAAACTTCATCAAACTGAGCCGTGAGCATCAATTGGAAGTTATCTCGCGTAGTTTTCATGAACGCATGTAATTGTGATAAACCGAATCGATAAAGAAAATGATAAACGTACATTCATACGAAAGTATGGGAACATTCGACGGGCCGGGTCTTCGGCTCGTCGTTTTTCTACAAGGCTGCCACTTCCGCTGCCTTTACTGCGCCAATCCGGACACGATTGCTGTCAAAGGGGGAACTCCCACTGATCCGGAAGAGATTGTCCGCATGGCAGTAAGTCAAAAACCGTTCTTCGGCAAGCGCGGAGGAATCACCTTCTCAGGAGGTGAGCCTACCCTGCAGGCGGAAGCATTATTGCCGCTGTTCCGCAGACTGAAAGAAGAGGGAATCAATATTTGCCTCGACAGCAACGGTGGGATATGGAACGAACATGTAGAAGAATTATTGAGGTTGACAGACCTCGTATTGTTGGACATCAAGGAATTCAATCCTCTGCGCCACCAAAAACTGACCGGACGAAGCAACGAACAGACATTGCGTACGGCTGCCTGGCTGGAAGAAAACGAACGGCCGTTTTGGTTACGCTACGTATTAGTGCCCGGATACAGCGACTTTGAAGACGACATCCGCGCACTCGGCAAGCAGTTGGGAAGTTACCGGATGATTCAGAAAGTGGAGATACTCCCTTATCACACTCTTGGCGTACATAAATATGAAGCGATGGGGCAAACCTATCAACTGAAAGGGGTAAAAGAGAATACACCGGAACAAACCGAACGTGCTGCCGGACTATTCAAGGAGTACTTCAAGACCGTACAGGTAAACTGAGAGGAGTTCGATATATCTATCATCCTGCACGGCTTGAATGTGGCAAAATACTTAAACCGTGCAGCATGATCCGTTCTATCGAGTTACAGTAAACAACACGTAATGTCAAGGGGAATAACACGTAATGTCAGAATGA
>CAVCAX010000086.1:0-7576 GCA_963599995.1 Coprobacillus sp. CAG:698 | reverse complement strand
AATAACAAGTAACGTCAGGATGAATAACAAGTAACGTCAGGATGAATAACAAGTAACGTCAGCCAAACTAACACGTAACGCTACAATATCTGAAAACAACCCTCTCGATACTTGACTTTTCCACGGTATGCCGTATTCCTGATGATACAAATACACTAATACGTAAAACGAATCCCCGCTTGAAGATTGAAGTTGAAAGGAGTATCTTTACGAATCGTCTGCACATCGGAACCATCATCAAAGAAGTAAGCGACTCCCGGCTCTACATAAACACCGATATGCTTCGTTGCATTAAACTGTGCACCTACCGCACCGAAAACAGAGAACTGCAACGGATTTACCGTCAGCTTGTCATTGCCTAACTTGCCATACACACACTTCTCCACCATTCCGCCGGCAGCCACGTACAACGTGAAGCGGTCTTTATCAAAAAAACTCCAGTCGGCACGAACAGGAATGCCGATATAATGCAGTTTCTGATCAATCCAAGCATCGCTGACCACCGTCTGCACATCGGAAGAGAGCAAAGTATACGTCACACCTGTCTCTATGGAAAAACCTTTCGCAAGCCCTTTGCACACCGACAGCCCGAAAGAAACCGGCTGGTGATGTTTGATATCCACGATCTCATCCGTCCGCTTTAAGTAAGGTACCCCCTCTTTAAATACCACCATCTGGTTATTGGGGATCTGAATAATCTCATCCTCGACAGTAGGAGCCAAACTTAACCGTTGGTCTGAAGACGAATTATACAAAGATTCTGCCGCTCCATTACCCATGAAAGAACTACCGCCTCCATTCCCGACAGCCGCCCCCACAGCCCAACGCCCTTTTTTTGCTTTGGGTTTCTCTGTCGGAATATGCAACTTATCCTGTCCCGAACGCTGATGAGAGCGCACGGCTACGCCCGATTCTTCTTCAGTTCCTTTCATCTCCTTCCGAATATTCTCTTTCGTTTCCGCTTCCAGTTTTGGGTTCCCCCCCTCTTCCACCGGATATACAGCCGTTTCTGCCGGAGCAGAAGAATCATTATCCTCTCTATCAGACACTTTACTCACTTGAGCAATTACCGGACGGGGCTGCGCCGGTTCCACCCTTGCCACTTGCATATCGGAATCGTTTGCCGGCGGTAACAGATCTGGATCGGAGGCCAACACCGGAGCAACCGTATGGCGAATGTCATCGGCCGTAGAAGTATTCAAAAAATAAATGCTCAGAGAAGAGCCCCCCACCAGTAACACCGCAGCAGCTGCTACTCCCCATTTGCGATAAGGATACAATATTCTTTTTTTCACAGGCGGCACCAGCTCCTTCTCCAGCTGTTCCCAACCGAAAGGAGGTATCGGCTCAGAGTAGTTTTCCAACTTCTCTTTCAGTTTGTCCATCCATATTTCTTTATCTTTCATCTTCTCATCCTTCATCTGTCATTCGTCATTAGCCATTCTTTCACTTTCCTGGCCAGCACGCTCTTGGCACGAAACAATTGCGAAGCCGAGGATTTTTCGTTGATGCCCAGCAATCGGGCAATCTCTTTATGCGATTTATCTTCAAACGTGTATAAGTTGAATACGGTACGATAACCGACAGGTAACTCTTCTATAAACCGCATCAGGACCTGCTGCGGTATGGCTTCCACTTCCGAAGCATCCGGTTCTTGGTATACTTCGGGAGCATCTTCCAATGCCATCGACTGGCTCATCACGTCATTTTTACGCAGGTATTGCAACGCTACATTCACCATCACACGTTCCATCCATGCTCTAAGAGAACCCTCACCACGCCAGGTGAATTTATCGAACGAGCCGAATATCTTCAGGAAACCGTCGTGCAACAGATCCCGGGCAGTCTCTCTGTCTCCGGCATATCGGAGACAGATACCGAGCATCCGTCCGGCATACTGCTCATAAAGTTCCTTGCGGGCACGGTTGTCGCCTTGCCTGCATAGCTCTGTCAGCTCTTGTTCTTCCATTCTCTCAAACACGTGTTTATCTTAAAAATGCAGTAAAGATAAAAATACTGCATAACGCAAACAACTCTTTTTTCACTTTTGTTTCTTTAACAATATTCCGCGCAATATTCTTTTCTTTCCTGCATTTTTCATACGGATGCTTCCCGAGCGGGGAGCTACACCGGGCAAAAGAAAGCCCTTACAATTTTAATGTAATACCTCGAAACCAAAACGAACTTATGAAGAAATTGAATTTATTTGCAGTAATCGTGACCTTGGTTCTCATCCCTTTCCTCCAGTCTTGTCTGGACGATGATGATACCGTTTATACTGATTTTACAATTGCCACTCTCAGGCAAATCGAAGACACAAAGGACTATTATTTCGGTCTGGACAGTGGTAGAAAGATGTATCCGGGCGATGACTCCGCTATCCGCAATTATCCGATTGTGGACGGAAAACGGGTATTTGTCTGGTTCCACCAGTTTGAAGAACAAGTCCCCGGATATGATTACAATATCCAAGTAGTGAAAATGGACTCCATCCTGACCAAAGACATCATCCCGCTGACAGCCGAAACTGCCGACAGTATCGGGGACAGCCGTATCAACATGAACAACCATTGGATTGCACAAGGTTATCTGACAATAGAGTTCCAATATCGCGGAACAAACAATCCCGACAAAAAGCACATGCTGAATCTGGTATATGACGTGGATAAAGATCTCATAGACGAGGAGGGCTACATCAACCTCGAATTCCGCCACAATGCATACAATGACAATGAGGGGAGTATAGGTGACGGCATCGTATCCTTCAAACTGGATAAAATAGCGGAGGAAATGAAAACCGCCAAAGGCTTGAAGATACGCGTAAATACGATTTATGATAATGAGATATACAAGAAGATAGATTTTGAATAAAGATAAGAGCCGTATCATCCCTCAAGACAGAGTTTGATACGGCTCTTTTTTATGTTCACAGATGCAAGACTTGTGTAAAAAGCCTATCTGTATTTACTCAAAACCAGGCAATTGCTTAGTCCTTATCAGAAGAAAGAACTTTCCAGATTCCGGCACTCAACGCAGCACCAACAAACGGAGCTACGATAAACAGCCACAACTGAGACAATGCAGCACCACCCTCAAACAAAGCCGGACCGATGCTACGTGCAGGATTAACGGAAGTACCTGTAATAGGAATACAAACGATATGCACCAATACCAGTGTTAATCCGATAGCCAACCCTGCCAATGAACCGGCACCTTTTTTCGAATCGGTAGATCCGAGCACCACCAATACGAAAATAAATGTAAATACCGCTTCGGCAATAAACGCCTGAAGCATTTCTCCATCGGCAAAACTATTCGCTCCGGTAGCCGTAGGACCTCCGTGTCCTCCCGTAGACACCAATATACTAAGAATGGCCGAGCCGATGATAGCCCCGATCACTTGGAAGAGCATATACATTCCGGCATCTTTTCCACTCATTCTTCCGGAAAGAAAAACACCTAACGTTATAGCAGGATTGATATGACACCCTGATATACCACCGATGGCGTATGCCATTGCTACCACGGACAGACCGAAAGCCAAAGCTACGCCTATTGTTCCTACTCCGGCACCAACCGTACCCGTAACACTCCCTGCAAAGACTGCGCTACCGCAACCCATCAGAACAAGAACCATTGTTCCGATCATTTCTGCTATGTACTTTTTCATAAAAAATTAGTTATAAAATTAATTTATCATTCAAAAGTAAGCACTACAAAACAATATTCCAAATTAATCTGATATTATTTGCCCTTTCAGCGGTCCGGAATCTAACTGTTCATTGGCAGTGAGTCGCAAACTACCGGCAACTGAAAGCACCGTATCACGGTACGCGACTGTCCGGCTTCACAAAAAAATGTCCGACTTCACTAAACCAGGCATTGCATGGCCTGCAAAGTAAGCATCTCCTTAGGCACGGCAGCCCGTATTTCTTCCTTAAGCATGGAAAGCAGACTGGTACGTATAAAGTCTTTACCGGTTGTCAACACAATAGAGCGGGTGGGACGAGGAATAGCAAATGGACGTACCAGCTCTTTCTGTGAATCGGAAAGCTGATACACAGCCAGTTCCGGAATGAACGTAATCCCCTTTCCGCTTTCCACCATCCGCATGAATGTCTCCATACTTCCCAAACGATAAGCCATCTGATGGAGTTTCACAGCTTCCATCTGACAAAAACGGACCAGCTGGTCACGGAAACAATGCCCTTCATCGAGCAACCATAGCCTCTCACCGGTAATGTCGGAAGTACGGATCATCTCTCGCCCGAACAACGGTTCCTTTCGGGAAACGTATCCGTAAAACTGCTCATAAAAAAGGATCTCCTCAGACAAGGATGCATCCTCCAGTACACTTGCCAGAATGGCTGCATCGATATCCCCCGTGCGCAAAGCCTGGCGGATATCCTGTGTTTTCATTTCCGTCACCCGGATATCCAGTTCCGGATATTTCTCCATCATCTGCGGAAAAAAACGTGGCAACAAGTAAGGTGCGATAGTCGGCAGCACTCCCAGACGGAAAGTACCGGTAAGCGATCCCTGTTCCTCATTGATAATATCTTTCACCTGCGAAGCCTGCACCAATATGACACGCGCCTGCGCAATAACCTTCTCCCCTATCCGCGTAGGACACACCGGTTGCATGGAACGGTCGAATAGTTTCACTCCGAGTTCTTCCTCCAATTTCTGAATCATTGCGCTCAAAGTTGGTTGGGTTACCCGGCAATATTCCGCAGCGCGGGCAAAGTGCCTGAACTGATCTACGGCAAGTATATACTCCAGTTGTTGTATCGTCATCTATTAAAGTTTTAAGGATTATAGATTCTGCCTATGCAAAGATAGAAATTATCAGTTTGACACGCATACATTTTCCCCCTATCTTTGCAATACGAAAAAGAAAAACAGTATAAATCATTTAAAATAAAAAAGTTATGAAAGTATTGGATTATATCAGACTGAACGAATCGGGAGTGAACAACGTAGTAGCATCTTTGCAACAATTACTGGCAGACTTCCAGGTATATTACACCAACCTGCGTGGTTTCCACTGGAACATTAAGGGACATGACTTCTTCGTACTGCACAGCAAATTTGAAGATTTGTATAACGATGCAGCCGAGAAGGTAGACGAAATAGCAGAACGTATCCTGATGCTGGGTGGCACTCCGGCCAACAAATTCAGCGATTATCTGAAGATGGCTAACATCAATGAAGCAGACCGCATAAGTAACGGCGAGAAAGCTCTGGAAAATATCCTCGAAACATATAGCCACCTGATAGGTGAAGAGCGCAAACTTCTCTCCATAGCCTCACAGGCCGGTGATGAAGTGACGGTAGCATTGATGAGCGATTACCTGAAAGAACAAGAAAAAATGGTTTGGATGCTGACTGCTTATGGCAGCAAATAAGTCCTCATGTACTAATTGACACTGAACTGCACCCCAAAAGTTGGATAAAAAGCTTTTGGAGTGCAGTTCTTTGATGGCGTCTGCGACAGAGAGACTATGTTTCAGATGTTTTGGTTTTATTCTTCTTTTTTCTGTGAACAAGAGAGGTTTGACACGTTTCCTTTCTCTTTGCAACATCAGAAGTATCTATCTTATTGTGGTTTATCCGTTATTTTATTACGATTTCATCCGTAAAAAGCCAGCCACCTTCTATGCCATTGGATAAAGCCTGGTAACGGACGTAGCGGGCCGAAGCCTTACCGTTCCATCCGTAGGTCCGGAATACCAGCCGCTCTTCTGTAGTGGGGACATCGGTACGAAGGCGGGTCTGTTCGGTAAACGTGTTTCCGTCTTCCGAAATAGAGATAATCACCTCACGTGGAAGCCATACATAAGGGCCGGACAACTGCATAAATTCGGCAGTAATGGAAGAGATCTCTTTCACCTCACCCAAATCGACCGTGACATCCATATCCGTATTGAGGAATCCCTGCCAACGCTTATCACCATACGTCCACCCGCCACGAAGCCCATCGACCAAAGCGGAATCTCCCCCGGCCGTATATTGCAACATATATGGGCTGGTATATTTAACTGTTTTCATCAATCCCAAATGCTCGACGGGGATAGCCGCCTCCGGACGTTCTCCTACCTCCTTACTCAAATCGAAAGGATGATAACCGTTACCCTGCAACCATTTCACCTCTTTCAATGCGCAACGACGGAAATGTTCCCGGTTTTTCTTATCCGGTTGTGTCCAGGCCACTTCTGCCAAAGCCAGCAAACGAGGATAGATCATATACTCCATTTGCTCGGCGGTCGTTATATACTCTGCCCAGACATTTGCCTGTACACCTTGTATATAGGCTGCTTCCTTTTTGGTCAAAACTTCCGGAACCGGATCATAAGAATAGACTTTCTCCAGAGTCAGGTATCCTCCGATTGCTTCGGGCTGACTTATCGGAGCATCCTGATAAGAGTCCAGATAACAGAACTCACCCGGTGTCATAATCACGTCATGCCCCGCTTTGGCGGCTTTAATTCCACCTTCTTCACCACGCCATGACATCACAGTGGCACGCGGTGCCAATCCTCCTTCAAGTATTTCATCCCATCCCAACAACTGCCGGCCGTGTTCATTCAAGAAATTCTCTATCCGATGAATGAGGTAACTCTGCAACTCCTTCACATCCGCCAGTCCTTCCTGCTGCATCCGCTTCCGGCATAGAGCACACTTCTTCCAACTGTCCATATTGGCTTCATCACCTCCGATATGAATATATTCCGAAGGAAATATTTCCATCACTTCCAACAATACATTTTGCAGAAAAGTAAAGGTATCTTCATTGCCGATACAAACTTCCGAATTAACATACGGTTTTCCGGAGCAGGACAGATGAGGGAAGACAGCAAGTACTTCTTCCGAATGCCCCGGCATCTCTATCTCCGGAATGACTGTGATATGGCGTTGCCGCGCATACTCCACAATTTCCCGTGCATCTTCTTGAGTATAATATCCACCGTCTGCACCGGGGGCATCCTTCGTGCAATACTTGCGCCCGCCCTTCCACCAGGCTTTCCAATTGGGATAAGGGCGATAGGCTGCCTGCTCCGTCAGTTCCGGATAACGTTTGATTTCCAAGCGCCAACCCGCACCGTCCGTCAGATGCCAATGAAAGCGGTTCAATTTATAGCGCGCCATGGCATCGAGCTGTTTCTTAAGGAATTCTTTGGAACGGAAATGGCGTGAAACGTCCAGATGCAAACCTCTGTATGAAAAACGGGGGGAGTCTTTTATCTCGATCAAAGGGAAAGAAAAAGTTCCGTCAGCCTCTTGTTCCGCCAACTGCAACAAGCTCTGAAAGCCATAAAATAATCCGGCAGCCGATGGAGCGACAACGGAAATTCCTTTTCCGGTGACAGACAATTGATAGCTCTCCATTGATTCCTGCCCGGAAACGGGAGTTATTATTGAAAAATGGACCACACTCCTCTGCGTGCCCTCTGCTTCCGGCTGCAACGCAAACGGAGATGCCAGCAGATATTCGGTAAACTCTTTCTTTTCCTCTTCCGGCAAATTAGTGCTGAACACAGCCTGCCGGGGTAATCCGTATGTACCTGAAGAAAGT
>CAVCAX010000085.1:0-4663 GCA_963599995.1 Coprobacillus sp. CAG:698 | reverse complement strand
TCAAATTATTACAGCATAAAGTTTGGATAACTAAAAAGTTTGGATAAACCTCATTATCAAAACTTTTGGATAATGAGGTCGAGAGAGTAAACCGGTATATATCCCTGACACGTCGCAGGCTGACAATCGGTTCCCACACGGGAGCCGAAACCGCTGCGTTGTATCACTCACTGGCCATTACCTGTCACCGTTGTGGGGTCAACCTCTTCGAATACTTTTGCGACATAATCGACAGATGTGCCGCATGGCCACCAAACACACCCATAGAGAAATACAGGGACCTGCTGCCTGACCGTTGGAAAAAGGCGCAGCCATAGCCTACTGAGAACAGACGGCTATGGCTATGAAAGCCGACTGCCATCGCGGACGGTTGTACCTTTCAAAAAACATGTAACATCTTTCAGAAAAAGACTTAAGTCTTTCAAAAAAACATATAACATCTTTCAAAAAAACATATAACATCTTTCAGAAAAAGATGTAGTATGTTTCTACAACCGTCTGCAATCGTGCAAAAATGAAAATCAGATGCGGTTGATCACTATGATGGAAATAGTAACAAACCGACAAGGATGATCATCAGAATGAACCAAAAAACTTTGGCTGGTAGTGATTTGCAAGCCTTGCAAAAGGAGAGACAGAGGGTAATGGTACCTCCCAAACACAATACAAAGAATATCATGGGTATCGTTATTATCAGGTTCGGATACAAGATAGGAATTAATTTCGAAAGTCAGGTTGTTGCATGCTATATTTTTCATCAATATAGAGTAACTTTGCAAAATCATTCCCCTATGAGAGAGGAAGTGTTTGCTCAAATACAGAAAACAATAATAAAACGATGAAGTATATTATATTCGATTTCGACGGGACTATCGGCGACTCACAAGGATTAATTGTCAAGACGTTTCAAGATACCATGCGTAAGATGGGAAAGGAGGTGAAATCAGCCGAGGCATGTGCCCAAACAATAGGTATGCGCTTGAATGAGGCTTTTGCCTTGCTTTACAACACTTCGTTTGAGGAGGGAGAAGCTTGTGCGCAAGTGTATCACAGGGTTTTTGAGGAGAACAGAGAGAAGTTGGGTATGAATCCCTTTCCCCATGTGATTGAGACAATCAGGGAATTGCACCGGCAGGGATATATATTGGCTGTGGCAAGTAGCCGTGGGCGTGATTCGTTGGTGGGCTTCATCAAACAGATGGGGTTTGCAGATTGCGTCTCTTCCGTAGTGGCTCAAGAGGATGTGATACATGTAAAACCCGAGCCGGACATGGTTTTCAAAGCGTTGGCCGAAGTGGCAGGCAGAGTGGTTGGTAAGGAAGATTGCAACATTCTGGCCGATGACCTGAAGGGGATGTTGCCGGATACATTGGTGGTTGGCGATATGACTTTCGATGTGGATATGGCGCACAATGCAGGAGTCAAGGCTTGTGCCGTAACTTATGGCAATGGCACTCGTGAACAGTTGGCCTCGGCAGAATGGATTATTGATGATAAAGATGGAACAGGCAAATATCAGGAAAGCTTTCTTTCAGCTACACTTGAGTGTGGTGCTGGCCGGATTTACCGGTTTGTTTGGCAAACTGGTGACACTTAATGAAACTACGCTTGTGTGGTATCGGATATTCTTTACCGCACTCATTCTTATCGTATTCACCGGTTTCCCCCGTGTGAGATGGAAAAAGTTGTTGCAGATAGCCGGTTGTGGAACTTTGCTGGGACTGCATTGGCTGCTCTTTTATGCCTCCATCAAGGCGAGCAATGTGTCCATCGGTGTCGTCTGTTTTGCCAGTATGTGTTTCTTCACATCCATATTCGAACCACTCATCTTCCACAAGAAGTTCTCGTGGGTGGAAATGCTGTTAGCACTCATCACGATGGCAGGACTGGTCTGTATATTCTCATTCGATTCACGCTATCGCCTGGGCATCGCCATCGGTATCCTGTCGGCCGCAGTTTGCGCACTTTACGCTACTACCAGCAAAAAGGTGAGTGCGGATGTGAAAGCCCGGACGATGTTACTCTATCAGATGTTGGGAGGGCTCATCGGTGTTTCCATCATCATTCCGTTTTATCTGATGCTCTATCCCTCTTCCCAACCGGTATGCGTCATACCGGAAGGAGCCAATCTGTGGTGGTTGTTGAGTTTGGCCCTGTTTTGTACAGCCGGCCTTTATCTGCTGCAAATCATAGTGCTGAGAACATTGTCAGCCTTTACGGTCAACCTCACTTACAACTTGGAACCCTGCTACACCATTCTCATTGCCTTCATTGCCTTTGGAGAAGCAAGAGAACTGAGTGCATCTTTCTATGTGGGTATCGCTATGGTGATATTGAGTGTGGTGTTGCAAACGATACGTTCCATCAAAAGGAAAAATTGATCCGATATTTATGAAAAAGTCCGGGTATTCTTATAGAAGTTTCTCATAAGCCATGCGGCTTCCTCTTTGATATGATATTTCACCACAATAGCTGAATCCTAATTTTTCCAACATTTTGTGCATATAGAAATTATCGAAATTGGTATCTACCTTGAAACTGTGAATGCCCAGACTGCGGCTCAGCTCTTCTATTTTCTGCATAAATAGGGAGGCGATTCCTTTTTGTTTCATTTCATCCGCAACGGCCAGCCGGTGAACGACTACATAAGGTTGTTCACTCAGCCATCTGCCATCAATGGAGTTATAGGCCGGCTCACCGTCAAAGACCACTGCGGCATAAGCTATAATCTGGGATTCATTGCATAACACATAGGCATATCCATTGCGGATGTCACTGGCAATATTCTCGGGTAGAGGATATGTTTCGTCCCATTGCTGTTTGTTTTGCCGGAGCATTTGCGCTTTGGCCTGCAGGATGATTTCCCATATTCTGGCAGTATCTTCGGCGGTTGCTTTTCGGAATGTCAGTTGCATGTTGTCTCTTGTTTTATGAACATCATTCGTTTTATTGTGATAATTCCTTGGAATGGAAAAATCTGACTGCAAAAATAGGAAAAAAGTCCGGTTCGAAAACTCGTCTCCAATCATCCTAATGATGAAATTCGTTTTAATCGAATGTGAATAATTGGTTCAAGGCTTCACTCATACTCGGATGTGTGAAAATGAAATCACGCAGGAAACTGTAATGCTGTCCGGATTTCATGGCCACATTGACAATGTTGATCATTTCCGATGCATCTGCACAGAACAAGGTACATCCCATGATTTTGCCGGTGTTCGCATCGACGATTGCCTTCAGCATGCCATCTATCTTTTGCAATGTACGGGCACGTGTTACAGCCGTTGCCGGCAGACGGGATACTTTGAATGAATAGCCCTTTTTTAGAGCTTCCTCTTCCGTGAGACCGATGTGTGCCAAGGGGGGCTTCATGAATATAGAGTAAGCCATCGGATTGCGGTCTTCCGTAGTCCGTTCTTTGTCACCGAATAGCTTGTTGCGGATAATCCGGTAATCGTCCAGAGAAACATAGGTGAATTGCGGACCTCCTTTCACATCTCCCATTGCCCATATATGCGGAGTGGTAGTATGCAGATGTGCATCTGTGATGATTGCACCTTGCGAATCGACCTGTACGCCTGCTGCTTCAAGATTCAATCCGTCTGTCATCGGTTTACGTCCGATAGCCAATAGGATGGCATCTCCGTCTATAAAATAGGGAGTACCGTCCGAGGCATCCGTATAGGCCAGTGTAACTCCATCGGCCGTATCGTGAATCGATTGCGTACGGGCATTCAAACGGATTTCGATACCTTTTCTTTCCAAGGATTCCCGTACACAGTTGGCTATGTCCCGGTCTTCATGCGGCATGAAAAGTCTGCCTCCTTCCAGGATGGTTACTTTACTTCCGAATTCGGCATACATGGATGCGAATTCGAGTCCGACATATCCGCCGCCTACAATGATGAGGTGTTTGGGAAGTATTTCCATATCCGGTAAGGTAGAACTGGTATACACCCGTTTACTGTCATGCAGACCATCGATAGCGGGGATGATGCTTGTAGAACCGGTGTTGATGAAAATCTCTTTTCCTTGCAATTCTATTTCTTCATCCGGAAGCGTTACCTTGACTGTGTCAGAACTTATAAAGGAGGCGGTTCCGGTATAGATGGTTATGTGGGGATGATTGGCAAGGTCGTCGAAATTCTTGTCACGCAGGAATGAGACTAACTTGTCTTTGCGGGCAATGGCTGACTTATAAAAGTTACTTTGCTTTTTGTAATCCCACTGATACATGATTCCGGACATCTCCGCTTCGTGTATCAGAGTTTTGGTCGGTATACAGGCGGTATTTATACAGGCACCGCCATACATGTTGTCAGAGCGTTCTATCAAGGCAGTTTCCCACCCGCGCTGGGCCAGTTCGGCTGCTAACTCCTTTCCTCCTTTTCCGAACCCTATAATAATTGCATCATATTTTTTCATGTTCTTGTCTTTTAAAAGGTTGTTATTGCGCTACATAACATTTGTGGGACGGCATTTGTTTCGCTTGGCGAACGAGAACGGTGAGTGCGATTGATTTTGACCCGATGAATAAAAGGTATTTTAAATCATAATAAATTAATTTCATTAAATAACTGTGTATCAATAATAATTGAGAATGTAAATAATTGAGAAGTTTTGGCGTGCCGAAAAACTCCTGCATGAGACAACTGTATAGTTA
>CAVCAX010000084.1:0-10368 GCA_963599995.1 Coprobacillus sp. CAG:698 | reverse complement strand
CCAATCTCCGAATACCTGAACCCCATTTTAAGTAAACAGCAGAAACGAATATCCGGCATTTTCAAATTAGGATATTCACAAGACAACCGCGTAGTAAAGCCATCGGTTAATGCATCCACTTCGGATATAATTTCTGTCCAAAGTTTGATATCTACCAACTCCTTTGTTACATCCAAATCTTTATTCACATCCAATAATGACGTTATTTTAGAGTAAACAGGAAGTTCTCGAATTTGTTTTCTTAGCAATTCATCCCTTGCGGCACCGACATCTTCCAATCGCTTATTTAAAGTTAAGACTTGCGCATAACTTTGCTCACATTCTGCTACAGACGTTTGCAGTTTCTGTTCAAATTGCACCTGAGAAACCTTATGCCGATGTACAAACCATAAAAACAACCCTAAAAATATAACCAACAAGATGAGAATAACCAGAACAGCTATATACCATTGCTGATGTACGTGATGTTCGTAACGTTTAATCAATTGATAATTAACTGCATCTTTGAGACTCGCTATCGCTATAACCGATTGAGGAGTGTATGAAATCACCTCATCATACCGCTCCATACTGCTGTATAAAGACGCCAATGCACCAATCGCAAATCGTTTTAGCTGAATATTGGGATGATCATCCAGTATTTTTAAGGCTTGCAACAATTTTTCTTCTGCCTGTGAATAAAACTGTTCACCCCGCATTATAAAAATCTCCCCCTGATTTATCAATATGGTTGCCAAATACAATGAATGTTGTTTCACGGCAGCTATCTTTTCTGCCTGCCTATAATACGGGGCCGCTTCGTCCAGCAAATCATACTTTTTCAGAATAGTTCCCAAATTGCTGCAACACAAATAAAGGAAAACAGAATCTTTTACCTCTTCCGCCTCCTGTTTGGCAACCACAAATTCGCGCACCGATGCAGCCACACTATCCATATCCTGATAAACACGCGCCAGATAATAATGCGATTTCATCAGTAAAGCAATATTCCTTTGAGAATCATAATAGTCCACTGCCAATCTGATAAGAGAATCGGTGGTATGTATCAAGTAGTTCTTGTCTCTGGCCTGTGTATATAACAGTGCATAGTAGGCCCTGTCTGCCATCGGTAAAGTATCAGTTCTCCCGATTTCCTCAAGTATAGCAAGGGCACTGTCGGGGTACTGCTGCATCAATGAATCCGATTTTTGCAATATAGCAAGCCTGTTTCCGTCATCAGAATAACAGGAAAACAAAAGGACGCCCAATAAAGCGTATAAAACAATATGCTGCATGTTGTGCGTCATATCGCAAATATACATAATCCATATTTACATCAAAGGAATACAGTATACTTTTTTATGATAATTGCAAAAACAACCAGACATCACAGACAGAAGAACACCCCCATGTGTACCTGCCACAACATCCGGGTGTTGTGAAGCATCAATGATAAAAACAAGAAAGCCGCCCTCCATTGCCTGAGCAATGGAAAGACGGCTTCCTATAATAAATAGCCGTAAAGCTACGCTGATTACAAACCGAAAGCGGCTTTCACCTTGTCTACATAGTCCAGTTTCTCCCAAGTGAAGAGCTCTACCTCAACTGTCTTGGCGGGTTGATAACGGGAAGTGAAAGTTTTGGTAACGACACGCGGTTCGCGTCCCATGTGACCGTAAGCTGCCGTTTCACTATAAATCGGGTTACGCAGTTTCAGACGTTCCTCGATAGCCTTCGGACGGAGGTCGAACAATTCATCAATCTTCTGAGCTATCTCGCCATCGCTCATCTTCACGTTGCTGCGTCCGTAAGTATCTACATAAATATTGATCGGACGGGCTACGCCAATTGCATAAGACACCTGCACGAGGATTTCATCGGCAACGCCGGCAGCCACCAGGTTCTTGGCAATATGACGGGCTGCATAAGCAGCGCTACGGTCTACCTTGCTGGGGTCTTTTCCGGAGAAAGCACCGCCACCGTGTGCACCTTTACCACCGTAAGTATCTACGATAATCTTACGTCCGGTAAGGCCGGTATCACCGTGAGGACCGCCAATCACAAACTTACCCGTCGGGTTTACGTGATAGGTGATACGGTCGTTAAACAGTGCCAGCACATCGGCATGATGAATAGAAGCGATCACACGGGGCATCAAAACCTCAATTACATCCTTGCGGATGATGGCAAGCATCTCCTCATCAGCCTTCAACTGCGCTTCAGCAGAATCATCTACCGGCTGTATGAAGTCATCGTGCTGAGTAGACACCACAATCGTGTCGATACGTACGGGTTTGCCGTTATCGTCATATTCAATAGTCACCTGACTCTTGGCATCAGGACGCAGGTAAGTCATCTCTTTCCCTTCGCGACGGATATCTGCCAGCACCTGCAGGATGCGGTGTGCCAAGTCGAGAGAAAGAGGCATGTAGTTTTCTGTTTCATTCGTGGCATAACCAAACATCATTCCCTGGTCGCCCGCCCCCTGATTCATCGGGTCTTCGCGTTCTACACCACGGTTGATATCGGCACTCTGTTCATGAATGGCAGAGAATACACCACACGAGTTGCTTTCGAACATGTACTCGCCTTTGGTATAGCCGATTTTCTTGATTACTTCACGTGCCACAAGCTGTAAGTCAATGTAAGCACTGGTTTTCACTTCTCCCGCAAGCACCACCTGTCCGGTAGTTACTAAGGTTTCGCAAGCTACTTTCGAACTGGGATCAAATGCCAGCAGTTTGTCAAGTACAGCGTCCGATATTTGATCGGCCACTTTGTCGGGGTGTCCTTCAGACACCGATTCGGATGTGAATAAATATCCCATAATTAGAATTATGATTTATAAATTATGATTTATGAAACAGGGGGAAGATGAGTAGAGATGCCGCAGGGCGCAGAAAGGAATGTTGTTTTAGCATTTTTTTCTGTGGTTGCAAGCTACTCAAATCTTTCCACATTTCATTTCGGGGGACAAAGGTAGAGATTATTTCCGATTAATTACTAACTTTGTTGCAGATTAACATCATTTTTGCATGAAGAAGAGACTGAAAAGAGTGATAACACTGCTGATATATATCGGGGTGACCATTGGAATCTACTATGCCGTTTGTCTGTCGATGCACAGGCCATTTACGGAGCTGCACTATCTATACGGGGCCTTGATCGGCTGCCTTGCCTACCTGCCGCAATTCATTGCGGGGAGAAAGAAGAAATAAAAAGTTCTCTCAGTGTTTTGTGCAGCACCGGATGCACCATATCGGGAGCGATTTCCGACAGAGGTTCCATTACAAAGCGGCGTTCGGTCATCAAAGGGTGGGGGAGGATAAGTCCTTCTGCATCCATCACCCTATCATCATACAGCAACAGGTCGATGTCTATCAAGCGATCGGCATACCAGCCGTTTACCGACTTTTCCGTCCGCCCCATTTCCCGTTCTATCCTCTGTGTTTCCCTGAGCACCTGTAAAGGCGAAAGAGTCGTCTCCACACCAACCGCCGCATTCAGAAAGCTATTCTCGGAAGAGAATCCCCAAGGAGCAGTTGCATAAAAAGCGGAGAGGGCAACAACGCTCCCTATCCGCTCTTCTATCTTTTTCACAGACATCCGGAGATTCTGCTCTTTATCACCTAAGTTGGTACCAAGTCCCAAATAAACCATAAAAAGAGTGTCAGGGGTCAGGATCAGGAATTAAATCGCTTATCGCTTAAACCCAATCGCCAACCACCGTTTTAGTTTAATCTATAATCAACATCGCATCACCATACGTACCGAAACGATACCCTTCTTTCAGCGCTACATGATACGCCTCCATCACCTGCTCATAGCCGCCGAAAGCCGCAACAATCATCAGCAAGGTAGACAGCGGCATGTGGAAGTTGGAAATCATGGCATTGGCTACCGTGAATTCATACGGAGGGAAGATAAATTTGTTGGTCCAGCCCTCGAACTCCTTCAGATGACCGTCTGTGCTCACTGTACTTTCGATGGCGCGCATCACAGTGGTGCCCACGGCACAAACATTCTTTCCGAGGTCTTTGGCACGGTTCACAATCTTCACCGCCTCTTCGGTCACGAACATCTGTTCCGAATCCATCTTATGCTTCGTGAGGTCTTCTACATCGATTTCACGGAAGTTTCCCAAACCGGCGTGCAGCGTAATATAAGCAAAATCAATACCCTTGATCTCCATACGCTTCATCAGTTCGCGGCTAAAGTGCAGACTGGCGGTAGGGGCGGTAACCGCTCCTTCGTTCTTTGCAAAAATAGACTGGAAACGCACAGCATCCTCTTCTTCCACCGGACGCTTAATGATGGAATGCGGCAGCGGTGTCTCACCCAGTGCATAAAGCGCTTTTTTAAACTCGTCATGAGGGCCGTCGTAAAGGAAACGCAAGGTACGGCCGCGTGAAGTGGTATTGTCGATAACCTCGGCCACCATCGAGTCGTCATCGCCGAAATAGAGTTTGTTGCCGATACGGATCTTACGGGCAGGATCTACCAATACATCCCATAAGCGGAGTTCTTCATTCAGCTCGCGCAACAGAAAAACTTCGATACGCGCACCGGTCTTTTCCTTGTTGCCGTACAGACGTGCCGGAAACACCTTCGTATCATTGAAGATAAACACATCCTTATCATCAAAATAATTCAAGATATCCTTAAACATCTTGTGTTCTATCTTCCCCGTCTTACGATGGAGCACCATCAAACGCGATTCATCTCTGTATTTCGTCGGATGCAAAGCAATTTTGTCCTCTGGTAACTTAAATTTAAATTGTGACAGTTTCATATCTATTCTTCTTTACGTTAATTATCTTCTGTTATTTCAATCTCCTGCCGGTCTATCCACTCGGCAAACGTCGAGGGATCGAGACAGTTCTCCAGTCTGACTTCCCCCACACGGGTACGTATCAGTCCGGTAAGATGAGCGCCGCTATGAAGCGCTTCTCCGATGTCACGGGCCAGGGCACGGATATACGTTCCTTTGCTGCAAACCACCCGTATCTTTATCTCCATCTTCGCCAGATCACACTCCAGCAATTCGATTTCGTCGATGACAAGCAGCTTCGGCTTCAACTCCACCTCTTCTCCCTTGCGTGCCAGATCGTAAGCACGCTTACCATCTACCTTACAGGCCGAGAACACAGGAGGAACCTGATGTATCTCTCCCAAAAACTGCTTCAAAGTCTCTTCCACCATTTCGCGGGTGATATGCTCCGTCGGATAGGTGGCATCTATCTCATGTTCAAGATCGTACGATGGGGTAGTGGCACCCAGTTGTATGGTGGCGATATACTCCTTGGTATGATATTGAAACTCCTCTATTCTTTTGGTCGCCTTTCCGGTGCAGACAATCATCACCCCCGTGGCCAACGGGTCCAATGTGCCGGCATGGCCGACTTTCAACTTCTTTACTTTCATCCTCCGGCAGATGTGATAACGTGCATGACCTACCACTTTGAACGATGTCCAGCCGAGAGGCTTATTGAAAAAAAGTACTTCTCCTTCTTTAAAATTCAAATGCTTGCTTATTTATTACGATTTGACAATCCAGTTTATTTACGGTTTGACGATTGACGCTTGAGATTACTCTTCCGTTGAAAAAGCCCCGTGTTTTTTCAACTCAAAAAGTTCAATATCAATGTAGCCGCACCTGCAATGGCGCAATAAATGGCAAAGTAAATCAACTTACCCTTCTTCACGATATTGATCATCCACTTACAGGCCAGACAGCCGGAAACAAAAGCGGCAATAAAGCCCACGATCAATGAAACAGCAGGAATATCCCCTGCCATTGCCTCACCTTTCATCATCTTCATCACGTCCAGCAAAGCCTCGCCCAAAATGGGAGGAATCACCATCAGGAAAGAGAATTGCGCCAGTTTCGCCTTGTTGTCACCCAGCAAAAGCCCGGTAGCAATCGTTGTGCCCGAACGGGAAAGTCCCGGAAGCACGGCGCATGCCTGAGCAATACCGATGATAAACGCATCCTTCATGGATATATTCTCTTTGGGACGGGGTTTCGCATAGTAAGAAAATGTTAGTAGAAGAGCTGTGATAAGCAAACAACACCCCACAATCAACAATCCCGAACCGAATATGGCTTCTACATAGTCTTTGAAAAAAACACCCACAATTCCGATAGGAATCATTGAAATCAGGATATTGATCACATAACGGGTTTCGGCATTCATCTCGAACTTGAACAGCCCGCGAAAAATCCAGTCGATCTCCTTCCAAAGGATCACAAGAGTACTGAACACAGTAGCCACGTGCACCACAATCGTGAAAGCCAGATTGTCTTCTCCCTTGATGTCGAACAACGCAGAACCAATAGCCAGATGACCGCTACTGCTCACAGGTAAATATTCCGTCAGTCCCTGAATGAGACCGAGGATAAGGGCTTCAAACCATTCCATTCTTATTCTTCTATTTTAGTTTTGGGTTTACGCAATACGGCATATATCATAAAAATAAAGCCGAAAAAGCAAACGACCGGCGCCACTTTGATTCTTCTCACACTAAAAATATCCGGTTCGAAAACGGTCTCCGTAGAAGAAGGCCCCGTCATCAGGACAAAACCGATAATTACCACAGCCATTCCGATGGCGAGCAATATAAAGTTGGTTTTATCAAAAGCAAATTTCTGTTTGTCAGACATGATGTTTATTTACGATTTAACGATTTACGATTTACGATTGAAATTACGATGTTATATTATTTTATAATGTATAGTTTATATACTGTTTATACTACTTACGCTGTACATATAGAGACTGATAGAGGCTATATGTAATACAAGGTGCTTGCTTTCATCCTCAGATACTTGTTGATGGACAAGTAAGCACACAGGAACGTAATGATAATACCAAATACGAGAACAGAACCGGACACCAGCAACATCACCTCGGGGGTTATCACACGAATCAGTTCGGGTTCATAAGATACCAGCCAATATGCCGTTCCCATCAGAATTGCATCGGCCATAATGCCTGCCAACACACCGCTCCATATATTCCTCCGCAAAAACGGACGGCGGATAAAGCCCCAACTGGCTCCTACCAGTTTCATGGTATGAATAAGGAAGCGTTTGGAGTAAATGGCCAGGCGTATCGTATTGTTTATCAATGCAAAAGAAATAAGTGTAAGTACCACAGCCAGAGCCAGGAGCACCAAGCTTATGTTTCGGATATTCTCATTCACCAGATCAATCAGTTCGCGCTGATAAAGCACCTCCTGGATATTGGTGTTTTTCTTTATCAGCTTCTCTATCTTGGCGATGCTGTCGGAATTGGCATAGTCGGAGTGCAATTTGATTTCGATGGAAGCCGTAAAGGGATTGTATCCTAAAAACTCCTCCGGGTCGGTTCCCATCGCTTCGGTCTGCTCCTTGAGAGCCTGCTTTTTAGAAATATATTCCGTCTGTTTCACAAACGGTTCTTTATCCAGCCTTTTCTGTAATTTCAAAATATCGGCCTCTTTCATATCATCGCTGATAAGAACGGAGAAGTTAATGTTCTCACGGACATAGATGGAAAGATTGTGCGCCGCCAGAACAAAGAACACCACAAGCCCCAACAGCAACAACACCAACGTCGTACTGATACTCGACGTTATGAATTGCATATCGAAATAGGAGACTGAATTATTTTTGTTTTTATTCTTCATCAGCGTTTCTTTCTAAATACATAAATCATCGAACTGCTGCGTTCTTTCTTTCCCAACGCACTGAACCAGGCCATCGTTCCGGCACACATCCCCTTCACAAACGGGAACGAACTTCCCCGATGCTTCTCACTCAGCATCGATATATAAAAAGCATCAAACGGCATCGGATGGCGTGCCGCCATGATAAATCCGTGTTTGGAAGCAAACTGCTGTATAGTGACCGGAGTAAAATGCCACAGATGACGGGGCACGTCATACGCCGCCCAATACTCGCCGTATTTACCGGCATCGTAAGAAGAACAGTTGGGCACAGCTACGATAAGCACCCCTCTATCGGACAAAAGTCCGCGCAGGCATTCCCATGTCTCATTCAGATGCTCCAGATGCTCCATCACATGCCACAGGGTAATCACATCAAACGAACCGGGTTCGAACTCCTGCAAGGCTTCTTCTCCTTTCACATCCAGTCCGAAGTGTTCTTTGGCAAACATACGCGCCCGGGCATTTTTTTCAATCGCTTCTACTGTCCAACCGCGTCGCTCCATCGTTGCTGCAAAATAGCCTGTCCCCGTGCCGATATCGAGCAAGCGCCCTGTCTTACGATGGGCCTCCTTGACTACCAGACGCGCCTTCTTACCCAACATGTACCTACGCACCTGATGGTAAACAGCATTCATTGCACCTTTTTTCGTATCGGAATGGGAAATGTAATCGGGCGTTTCATAATAACGCCCTATCTCTGCTTCTACAGGAACACCCTGCGTGAAAGTAAATCCGCAATCTTCGCAGGACATCACATCGAACTGTTCACCCGATGCATAGAAATCCGTACAAGTCATGACACGCTTCAAGTGCGTACCACCGCATAGCGGACAAGCATTTATAGAGAGTTTATTCATTGATTTTGCCATAAATTAAGTGCGGTATTGAGTCATAAGACCGCACTTCACCCGAATTTGGTGCAAAGAAACAAATAAAAAGTGATGTAAGGTAGATTCTTTGAGGTCTTTTAACAGATAATACCGCCCGCCGGCGGGCACCGTCCTCGCCAATTGCAAGGACAGTGCATAACATTTATAAGGACTATCCTCAAGATACTTTCGGACAGTGCATAACTTTCCTATATCACCTCTTCGCCTTTCAGTGTAGCCGAACTGGCCTCGGTGATCTTCACATTCACAAAGTCACCGATCTTATGCGTCCCCCGGTCGAACACCACCACGCGGTTCTGCTCCGTACGGCCGAAGAGTTGCTCGCGCGAACGTTTGGAAACGCCCTCTACCAGTACCTCGTAAGTCTTCCCGATGCAACGGGCATTCGACTCGGCCGACAGACGGTTCTGCAAGGCGATAATCTCGTTAAGACGACGTATTTTTACCTCCTCGGGCACATTATCTTCGAGATGCTTGGAAGCGTATGTGCCGGGACGTTCAGAATATTTAAACATAAAAGCGGCATCATAGCCACAAATCTCCATCAGGGAAAGAGACTCCTGATGATCTTCCTCCGTCTCCGAATGGAAACCGGAAAAGATATCGGTAGTCAGCCCGCAATCGGGGATTATGCGTTTGATGGCATCCACACGTTCCAGATACCACTCACGGGTATACTTGCGGTTCATCAGTTTCAAGATACGCGAACTTCCGCTCTGTACCGGCAAATGAATATGTTTGCAGACGTTAGGCACTTGCACAATGACCTCCAGTGTCTCGTCACTCATATCCTTGGGATGCGATGTCGTAAAACGGATTCTTACTCCCGGTGCCGCCTCGGCCACAATACGCAGCAGCATAGGGAAAGTAACCACCTCGCCGTTCTGCTTTTCAAAACGATAAGAGTTTACATTCTGCCCCAAAAGAGTAATCTCCTTATACCCTTTTGTTACCAGATCCGACACTTCATTGAGAATACTTTCGACGTCGCGGCTACGCTCGCGGCCACGGGTATAAGGCACAATACAATAGGTACAGAAATTATTGCATCCGCGCATAATAGAGACAAAACCGGAAATATGATTTCCACAGATTCGGGAAGGAATCACATCCCGATACGTCTCGGTAGTAGACAGATCTACATTAATGGCTTTCTCACCGGCTTCCACCGAAGCCACCAGTTCGGGCAGAGTCAGATAAGCATCCGGCCCCACCACCAGATCGACATGATGATGTTCGATCAGGTCGTCTTTCACGCGTTCTGCCATGCAACCCAGCACCCCGACAATCAGGTTCTTCTTCTTTTTCTTCAACGAATGGAAGAATTCCAGACGGTTCAGAATCTTCTGTTCCGCATTATCGCGGATAGAGCAGGTATTCATAAACACCGCGTCCGCTTCATCCAGCGACTCCGCCACGCCATAGCCCGCCATCTGCATCACAGAAGCAATTACTTCACTATCGGCCACGTTCATCTGACAGCCGTACGTTTCAATAAACAACTTTTTGTTGTCATCAGCAGTTGCGGATTTAAAGTCCGCTCCCGTTAACTCGTTCATAATTTTACAATTTAAATTTTGTGTGCAAAGATACAGTTTCACACCCAATAAGCAGCAATCTGAAACAAAAATAACGTCTTTGGTTAGCATTTGAAGCCTAAACATTAATTTACGTTAACGAAACAAACATTTTTTCACCTTCGACTTGGAGTTTTCTATTTTATTTCACACTTTTGTGCAATGAAAGAAACATTAGATTTTTTCATAGTTAAGGTTTAGGTTAAAAA
>CAVCAX010000083.1:0-5585 GCA_963599995.1 Coprobacillus sp. CAG:698 | reverse complement strand
GGCAAACTGGTCGAGCCAGGCACGTCCGGAGAAGTAAGAGACAGCCGTACCTATCAGAATGGAGAGAACGGAAACATATAAGATATCACGCGTGAGCAAGCGCAACACATGAAAGGCTTCCGCTCCGTTGACCTTACGGATGGCTATCTCCTTGCTTCTGCGCTGGGTTTCATCATTCACATAACCGATCAATCCCATAATCACGATGACCAGAATGAAGCAGGAAGTGATCCAGACGGAGTTGCGGAAACGATATACGTCTTTATAAACGTCTTTTACCATGCGATCTACCGACATGAAATGCAGAGATACATCGGGGAAGGTTTCTTCCATATATTCGTTCAAGCGCTTCAGGTTCTCATCAAACGGTTCCTTCAGGCGGACATTAAATGTGTGGTTGGCCTGTTCTTCGGTGCCGATCAGGACTATAGGCGACTGGGCAGCATAAAAACTCTCGTTGCGGATGTCGCGGAATACACCGGCTATCGTTCCCTCTACATTATTTACTCTTTTTCCCACAGCACCGTCTGTCCATCTCATCAGGCGTACAAGCTCTTCATTGACCAGCAGATCTCCTTTTTTCTTCATCGAAGCCCCCTCTATAATCCTGATGCCCATTACTTCGGGATAGTTGTAGTGGCAGTAGTTGAAATTGAGTGTGGCAAGGCGTTTGCCATCATTGCTCATCAATCCCCGTGTCCAATACTGTCCAAGTACACTACGTGTAGCCACAGTGACTCCTTCCACCATCGGCCGGCGTCTCAACTCGTCCTTTATGTGCTCTACCCTCTCTCTCGGGAGCCAGCTCTCCGCCTCGGTCAATCCGGTTACATCGATTCCCATATCGCGGTTCATCAGATGCCCGTACTGCAACAGTGTGACCAACAGCAGTCCAAGTACAAAAGACACCCCGGTGAACTGCACAAACAGCAACGAGCGTTTCCATCCCTTCTTCCCGTCGGTATAACGGCGGAATACCTGTGCGACGGGAATGCGTGAGAACAAACGCCCCGGAATCCCGCCTGCCAATACAAAAAGCAGGAAGACGGTCAGCAACGGCACCCACAGCGTTCCCCAAGTGAAAAGGGAAGAGAGACGTACAGAAAGCAGCTCTTCAATGATTTCCCGTGTATTGAAAATCAACAGAAGACTCAACAATGCAGAAAGTATTACAAGTGCGCCCGTCTCGGCCAAAAACATGCTGAAGATATCCGTTGAACTGGCACCGCTACATTTATGTACACCCACACTCTTTGCACGCCGACTTAAGGTGGCGATAGAGACGAGCATGTAGTTCATGATGGCCACAAAAAAGATGGCAAAGCCCAGAAAGGCATAAATGACCAAACGCTTCTGCACATCAGGCGAATCCGAATGACGCTTCACAAGCGGAATAATACTGAAATCCATTTTCCAGTCGTCAATGGTGGTCTCGGTGTATTTTTCTATCACACGCTGAATGGCACCGTTCACTTTGTCCATATCCGACTCACGGCGTAAACGCAGAAAAGCATAGAACACATCATTTCCCTTCCAACCGTTTCCCGCCTGATACCCACCTTTATTATTATAAACAGACACCACGAAGTCATGGGTAAGCATCGTATTTTCCGGAACGTCCCTGTATACACCGCGAATCGTAAACTCATGCTGTTTGTCTGCAGAAAGTATTTTACCGACAGGATCCTGATCAGCGAATGTCTCACGGGCAAAGCGCTCGGAAACAAAGACGCTTCCGGGGATAATCAGATCTTTCAGGTTCCCCTTCAGCAAGGGAATGCCGAAAACCTGAAAGAAGCAACTGTCCACATAGATATAATCCACATCCGAAAGCAGTTTGTCTTCATAATAAATATGATACTCTCTATCCGCAAGAACGCAACTCGCATACTCTACCTCATCGGGCATGCTCTCCGCCAGTGCGGCAGCCGTCGGGGCGAATACCGTATAGTCATAGTCGGTACCGTCATCACCCATCACCTCGCCTGTGGTGAGATTGGTTATCCGGGCACGTACCATTGCCAGCCGCTCTGCCTCCGGGTAACAATCCTCATAACTCAATTCAAAAACAATCTGCGAAAAGAGCAGAATACCGATGGTAAGTCCCAACGAAAGTGAAATCACTCTTATGAGATTGGAGCCACGCTCACGCAGCAATGTCCGTATACTATAATAAATTTGTCTCATCCTGTTTTCTGTTTTTAAGTTGTTACACTTGCCACGACACTGCCGTCAAAGAGATGAACCGTGCGATGGGCGAAGGAGGCATCATGCTGCGAATGTGTCACCATGATGATGGTCGTACCCTCTTTGTTGAGTTCTGTCAGCAGGTTCATTACCTCGGCACCATTCTTCGAGTCAAGATTACCGGTAGGCTCATCGGCCAAAATCAGTTTGGGATTGGTGACTACCGCACGGGCAATGGCTACACGTTGCTGCTGTCCGCCGGAAAGCTGCTGCGGAAAGTGCTTGGCACGATGGCTGATGTTCATGCGTTTCAGCATATCCTCTACCATACGGCGGCGTTCGGCAGCCTTGATGCCCAGATAAGTCAACGGTAACTCTACATTCTCGTACACGTTAAGTTCATCGATCAGGTTGAAACTTTGGAACACAAACCCTAACTTTCCCTTGCGCATACGGGTACGCTCTTTCTCTTTTAATGCGGCCACCTCTTCCTCCATCAATCGATAAGAGCCTTCGGTGGGATTGTCCAGCAATCCGAGAATATTCAACAGAGTAGACTTACCGCAACCCGAGGGCCCCATGATAGCGATAAATTCCCCCTCTTCTACCTCCAGATTCACATGATTCAAGGCAACCGTTTCTACCTCGGAAGTGCGAAACACCTTACTGATGTTTTCAATTTGTATCATACTGTTTTTATTTATAGGTTTCTATAGGTTCACTCTCTGCCGACCTATACATGAAACCGGTTAATCTTAAGAAAATCAGATTCATTGTTTATGTTTTATTGCCTGTCTAAAAGCAGAAAACGTGCCGAAAACTAAAAGTTACTCACTATCAAAGAGATAGAGAATCGCACTTTGTTGTATGTTGTCTAATTATTAGACGGGGGTGTCTAATAATTAGACAGTATTTCCGTAGTATTGTTCCATAACTCTGAATCGGAGGAAAGAGGTTTGCACTTGCAATAGAAAACTATACCTTTGCGAAAAGTTTTCATCAAATAAACGAATAAATAAACAAAATAGATTATGAAAAGAAAGAACATAAGTGTCTTCTTGGCTTGTCTGTTCCTGTTTTCCGGATGCGATATGATAGATTATCATCCTTATGATGTGCGTATCAAAGGAGAAACGGATATCAATGCCAAAAACATTGAAAAGATAGAAGCCAACTGTAAAGACAAAACGACCATCCGGTTCGTTGCCATGGGAGATTCGCAACGCTGGTACGATGAAACGGAAAAGTGCATAGAGTCCATCAATCAAATGGAGAATATCGACTTTGTACTTCACGGAGGAGATGTAAGTGATTTCGGCCTCACCGATGAGTTCTTGTGGCAACGAGACATTATGAACGGTCTGAAAGTGCCATATATCGTTCTGTTAGGGAATCATGATTGTCTGGGAAGCGGCAAGGAGACTTACCGGAAAGTATTCGGCACGACCAATTTTGCGTTCATTGCAGGAAATGTAAAATTCGTCTGCTTGAACACCAATGCACTGGAGTTCGACTATTCAGAGCCTATCCCGGATTTCAACTTTATCGAGAGTCAGTGGACAGAACGGCAGGATGAATTCGAAAAGACGGTTGTAGCCATGCATGGCCGTCCGGAGTCGGATGTATTCAACAATAATGTATCTAAAGTATTCCAACACTACATTACCCAATTCCCCGGACTCCAATTCTGTATCAATGCACACGACCATAGAATTACTGCAGACGACCTCTTTGGAGACGGTATCATCTACTACGGAAGCGACTGCATGAAACGCCGCAGTTACCTGCTATTTACCATAACCCCTGATAACTATACCTATGAAGTGGTCTATTTTTAAATATGTAATTTGCGCAGGGCTGATGTACCTGTTGTTCTGCCCCGAAATTTCTGCCCAACAAGCACCGCCCGAACTGAACAGCAAATATGACAAACGCGTTCACCGCTATCGCAGGAATTGGGAAAAAATGATTCCAACACATACCAAAATCCAGTTTGCCGGAAACATGGGATTGCTCTCTTTCGGCACCGGATGGGATTACGGGAAAAGAAACCAATGGGAGACGGATGTTTTTCTCGGATTCGTTCCTAAGTATGACTCCAAACATACCAAAGTTACCATGACATTAAAACAAAACTACATGCCATGGAGCTTGCACTTGGGAAAAGGGTTCTCTACCGAACCGCTGGCATGCGGCTGCTATTTCAATACCGTATTCGGTAGCGAGTTCTGGGTTCACGAACCGGAAAGATATCCCAAAGGATATTACAAATTCTCCAGCAAGGTACGTTCGCATATTTTTTTAGGGCAACGGTTAACTTACGACATCGACCCCAAACAACGGCATACGGCAAAAGCAATCACCGTGTTTTACGAACTGAGCACCTGTGACCTATATCTGATAAGTGCCGTTACCAACAGCTACCTCCGTCCGAGAGACTACCTAAGCCTTTCTTTCGGAGTGAAACTCCAACTCTTTTAATGATGGGAAGCAGAGTAACCGTTAAATGTTCCTCTCTTTCCTCTAAGAAAATGTCAAGTTCCTCTAAGAAAATGTCAAGCTGCCCCTATCTTTATAGTGAGGACTTGACATTTTCTTGTCACACAGGCATATAAATCGGAATTTATACCTAAATTTGTTCCCTATCAATTCATAAACCTATGAACAAACAGGGAACGATTCTTATTGTCGATGACAATAAGGGGGTATTGACAGCCGTTCAGCTACTCCTCAAAAACTATTTCACCAAAGTCATCACGCTTGCCTCGCCCGTTACCCTGCCTGCAGTTCTGCGCGAAGAGACGCCGGAAGTCGTTCTTCTCGACATGAATTTCACTTCCGGCATCAATAATGGCAATGAAGGTCTTTTCTGGTTGCATGAGATTAAAAGACTGCGTCCTACTCTCCCCATTGTGCTTTTTACGGCATACGCTGATATTGATCTTGCCGTGCGGGGCATCAAAGAGGGGGCTGCGGATTTTATCGTAAAGCCCTGGAATAACCGGAAACTGGTAGACACCTTGCAAACTGCCATCGCCCATGCAAAGAGTGGCAAGAATGGCAGGAGAAAGAATGCAGATGGAGAGAAAGCATCTGTTTCTCTCATGTACTGGGGGACAAGCAATGCCATGCAGCAACTCCGGCGGCTTGTTGAAAAAGTAGCCGCCACCGATGCCAATATACTCATCACCGGCGAAAACGGTACGGGAAAGGAGATGCTGGCAAGAGAGATACATGCCCTGTCTGCCCGGCAACAAGAGAAAATGATAGCGGTCGATATGGGAGCTGTCACGGAGTCTCTGTTCGAAAGTGAACTGTTCGGTCACGTGAAAGGCTCTTTCACCGATGCCCATACCGACCGGATAGGTAAATTCGAAGCAGCTGACCGCAGTACCCTC
>CAVCAX010000082.1:0-5521 GCA_963599995.1 Coprobacillus sp. CAG:698 | reverse complement strand
ATATAAAACTAATAATATGGTAAAACAACCTCCAATAAAGCAAATAGTCTGCCTATCCCTGCTGAGTTCGTCATTGGCATACGCTGCTGAAAATCCGAACATCATTTACATCTTTACCGACCAGCAAACGGCAAATGCCATGAGTTGTGCAGGAAACCCGGATTTGCACACTCCCAATCTGGACAGACTGGCTGCTGCCGGTGTCATGTTCCAGAATGCTTACTGTACTGCACCTATCAGCGGACCTTCACGCAGTGCCATGTTCACCGGACGGTATCCCGGTTCTGTGGAATTACTGGCCAATGGTGCTGCACTACCGGAAACGCTCCAGACACAGACCTTGGGGACATTGGTCAAGAACGCCGGATACGAATGTGCATACGGAGGTAAATGGCATGTACCCGAGGCTGACATTCCCGATAAAATACGCGGATTCGACCAGATTTACAGACACAACGATGACGGACTGGCAGAAGCCTGTGTGCAATTCCTCTCCCGCAAACACGACAAGCCTTTCTTCCTGGTGGCTTCTTATGACAATCCGCATAATATCTGCGAATATGCACGTAGCCAAAATCTACCTTACGGCAACTTGGATATACCCGATATACGTAACTGCCCGGGACTTCCTCCTAACTTTGCCAAGAGTCCATACGATGCTGATGTCATTGAGAAAGAAAGGAATAACAACTTTAATCTCTATCCCACCGTTAGTTTTACCCCCGAAGACTGGCGTATGTACCGCTACACCTACTACCGCCTGGTAGAGAAAGTAGACCATGAAATCGGCAAAATCATAGATGCCATCGACAAATACAACCTGTGGGAAAATACCATTATTATCTTTTCCAGTGACCATGGAGACGGAGTAGGCGCCCATCACTGGAACCAAAAATCGGCCTTATACGAAGAAATAGTAAACATTCCCCTTATCGTAACCCTGCCCGGCAAAAAGCATGCAGGCGAGAAGTTGCCGCAACTTATCAGTAACGGTATCGACTTCTTTGCCACTATTTGCGACTGGACAGGAGCCAAACTACCTAAAGATGCCGCCGGAAAGTCATTTCGACAAATAGTGGAAGAAGGTAATCCGCAAGCCCCCCACCAGGATTACATCATCACCGAAACCTGCTTCGACGGTAGTAAGACACGTGGTTGGATGGTACGTACCGAACGCTACAAATATGTGTTGTACGACAAAGGAAGGTATCGCGAGCAACTGTTCGACATGAAGAATGACAGAGGTGAAACCAGAAACCTGATGATGGAGAACACTTATATGAAAGTTGCGCAGGAACATCGTGACATTCTTGAAAAATACATGAATACTTATCAAATCAACCCGACACGGGCCAAGCTGCACGATGTGCCGGGAAAATCACTTTCAAAAGTTGTCACACATTAACTCCTCGACAGGGAATAAATAAAAACTTATATATGAACAAAAAATTATCCGCCATCATTCCTTTCTGTATTCTCTTCAGTCTTGTAGCCACCACACAAGCGCAAACGGCTGGAGAAGCTACAATCAGACTCGCCGACACGATGCTTATGCACGAAATGCGGGCAACCCCTTCTCCCCTGAACGGTGCCGTGGTCGGTGACCGTGCCGTATCTTTCCAATGGCCGTTACCGGAAAGCCTCCATACGTTCCGAAGTGGCTTAGACGGTACGGAAGAAAACACTCCTCAAAAAGAAATAGACAAAAGCAAGATACGCTACTCCCTGCGCTACTCGCAAAATCCGGCATTCGAACAGTCAACCACCGTACAAGTAGAAACACGCTGGCCGTTCTTCAATCCGGAACAAGATTTAGCTCCGAGCAAATGGTACTGGCAATACGGTTACATTACGGACGGTAAGATCGATTGGAACGAAACTTTACAGTTTACGGTAGAGTCCAATCCGCAGAAATTCTGCCCGCCTGCCCTGAAAGTCGTGTTAGAAGACCTGCCTTCCCATCATCCACGGGTATGGCTCGACAAAAACGAATGGGACGATTTCATGAAACGCAGTGAAGGAAAACCCGAACGTGACACTTACCTCAAACGTGCCCAGAAAGTTCTTGCCACCCCTATGAAGTCGGTAAACGATATCAATACCGATCTGGCAAAAGGACTGACCAACGAGGTACAGAGAAGTGCCATGCTCACCCGCGAGAGCCGCCGTATCATCGATAGCGAAGAAGCCAACACGGATGTACTGATCCGTGCCTACCTGCTCACCAAAGACCGCCGCTATGCCGATGAGGCCGTGAAGCGTGTCAAGGAGATGGCTACCTGGGGAGATAACAAGAATGTAGTGGGTGACTTCAACGAAGCAACCCTGCTTTCACTCTGCTCCATGGCATACGATGCACTATATGATGTATTGGATGCCGCTACACGTAAATTCCTGCTGAATGAAATAAAAGAATTCGGCAATAACATGTACATGTACGATATCAACCGTCTGGAAAACCACATTGCCGATAACCACGTATGGCAAATGACTTTCCGCATTCTTACCATGGCCGCCTTTACCGTTTACGGTGAACTGCCTGAGGCAGATGCGTGGACGGACTATTGCTATAATCTTTGGCTCGCCCGCTTCCCCGGTCTGAATAAAGACGGAGCCTGGCACAACGGTGATTCTTATTTCGAAGTCAACTTCCGTACACTGGTGGAAGTACCTTATCTCTATACCCGCCTTACCGGTTACAATTATTTCTCCGACCCGTGGTATCAGGGAAACGCATTGTACGTTATCTATCAGCAGCCTCCATTCTCCAAATCGGGCGGTAATGGCAGTTCACACCAAAATATACTTACTCCAAGCGGCACCCGTGTAGGCTATGCCGATGCACTGGCACGTATGACGGGAAACACATACGCTGCAGACTATGTACGCCGCATCATAGCCCGTCAGCCCGACATACTTGAGAAAGGAAGTACCTCCAAAGCGGGCGGACTGGCATGGTTCCGACTCCAATGCGATGCTCCCCTGCCCAACGGACCCGGGTTGAAAGACTTGCCCATGGGACACATATTCCCTCAAAGCGGCTTAGCTTCGTTCTCCACAAATTTGGACGATACTCAAAAAAGCGCCATGCTCAGTTTTCGCAGCAGTCCTTACGGCAGTACCTCACATGCCATAGCCAACCAGAATGCGTTCAATACTTTCTGGAACGGACAATCGCTTTTTTACAGTAGCGGACACCATATCAGTTATACCGACAAGCATGCCGTCTATTGTCACCGGGCCACCCGTGCCCACAATTCCATTCTGGTGAACGGCATGGGACAACGCATAGGTACGGAAGGCTACGGTTGGATTCCACGCCATTATGTCAGTGACAATATCAGTTATGTAGCAGGCGATGCATCCAATGCCTACGGAAAGGTTATCTCACCGCTTTGGCTGCTGCGCGGTAAACAAAGCGGCCTGGAATATTCTCCAGAAAACGGTTGGGATGATACCGGATTGAAAGTGTTCCGCCGCCACATTGTTACATTAGGCAAAAGCGGTTACTCTTTCATTTACGATGAATTAGAAGCCGAAGAACCCGTAACCTGGAGTTACCTGCTGCATACGGTTACCAACCCGATGAGTGTGGATAAGACCAAGGAATACGTACACATACAGGCCACCAGCAAGGACGGTATATCCGATGCCTATCTCTTCTCCGCCGGAACATTGAGAACGGACACCACCAGCCGGTTCTTCGTACCCGCTGTCAACTGGCTGCGTGCGGATGATAACGGACATTTCAAGCCCTATCCCAACCATTGGCATTTCACAGCAACATCGGACAAACAGAAAACATATCGTTTTGCCACAATTGTGTATACGCATGCCAAAGACAATGATGCCGGAACCGTACAGACCGCTCCGCGAAAACAGAAAGACGGTAGTATCCAAGTAGGCGACTGGAATATCAAGGCAAATATTTCCACCTCGGGAAAGCCGTCATTTGAAGTACGGAATACACGCAAGGGATGCGATGCAAGCATAAGCTATAAGGATTATGGTGCAACAGTGATACGTGACGGTAATAAAAAAACGGAACTGGTAGACGAGGTTCCTGAACTGGAAATCTAAGTTAAGTTGTTACGGTAGGACATCCGGACTACCGTAACAACCTGATATGTAACCCCTAACAAAATTCAGCACGCAAATGCTCCGACAGTAGAAAATATTCCGAAAAAATAATAAAGAATAGAAAACATGAAGATTTATCTCTATATTTGCCATTACAAAACCTGATCAATCAATGAACCATGATAAAAACGATCATATTATTCATGCTACTTTGGATATTCATATATCCCCTTCACTCACAGAATGCCAAGCATATCGATTTCGTTCATATCGGAGTAAACGAAGGACTGTCACAGAATACCATTTTCGACATAACCCAGGATAAACAGGGTAATATGTGGTTCGCCACCTACGACGGATTAAATAAGTATGACGGCTATGACTTCACCGTATACCAATATGACGAACAAAACCCATATAGTATCGGCTGTAGCATAATCAGAGCGTGCACAATCGATTCGCAAGGAAGATTATGGGTAGGAACCCAGGAAGGTTTGTCGCTCTATGACGCAGAGCAAGATAAATTTTATAATTATACCTATCAAAAGAAACAAAAAAGCATTTCCATTACCAATATTGTAGAAATCAATAAAAATCAGTTATTTCTATTCACTGACGGAAACGATAAAAGCCTCTTGCAGTTCGACACCGAAACCCGCCAATTCTCAAACACTCCCCTCCACCCCTCCCTCTCCTCCATATTGCCTACGACTATTACCAGACAAGGAGATAAAATATACATAGGAAGCTACGAAGGAGTATTCATCTACTCAATCTCGCAGAATACACTGGAAAATATAGCATCTGAGGAACTGAAAAACAAACAAGTTCTCTCCATTTTGCAGCAATCCCCTATCTGCCTGTGGGTGGGCACAGAAGGAAACGGCCTGTACAGGATTAATCCCCAAACCAAGAAAATAACCCATTACGTCCATACCCCCGAAAAAAAAGGAAGTATAAGCTCCAACTATATCCGTTCACTGCGACTTGATTCACAAAATGTGTTATGGATAGGTACTATCAACTCCCTGAACATCTACAATGAAGCCACAGATTCTTTCGACAGCTATACCAGTAATGCAGATATCAGCGGAAGCCTTTCACAGACCTCCGTCCGTAATATTTTCATGGACTCGCAAAAGGGTATGTGGTTAGGAACATACTACGGTGGCTTAAACTATTATCATCCACTCAAAAAACGTTTTCATAACCTCCAATCTGTTACAAAAGAAAACTCATTGGACAACAACACCATTGAATGTATCAGAGAGGATTCGAAACAAGGACTTTGGATAGGTACCAATAGCAGCGGATTAAGCTACTACAATCCTCAAAGCCATAAGATTACCAAGTACACAAAACAAGAAGGACTTGCCTCCAATGACATAAAAGCCATATATATAGACGACACCCGGAATTTAGTCTATATCGGTACTCACAC
>CAVCAX010000081.1:0-3324 GCA_963599995.1 Coprobacillus sp. CAG:698 | reverse complement strand
CTACAATGGCAAGGTTCATATCGCTATCAAAGGCATACACTCAGCTGAATAAGTCTCGAATAAGATTCAAAACAATATCAAAAGGTAAAACAATACTTCCTGTTTATAAGGCAGAATAACAGTTTTATTCCTATATTTGTATCTTGATTCTCATTTGGCTTTCAATCGGCGCTTTTTATAGAAAAAGTGATTGCTATATTGGGCATTCGGTAAACGGAAGAGTGAAAGCACTGTGACAGTAAAACAAGGAAATGCGGATACATGCTGTCTGGGGTTGAATTGATACTTTAATTAATCATATATGAAAAAGAAAAACACTTTACTATTATTACTGCTTATCTTATTGGGAAATAGCTTGGCTGTGTATGGGCAAAATGTGTTCACGACAGTGGTTACGCCGCTTAAAAACGAAAAATGGTGGGGAGGAGTGGTTGCTTTAGGCCATCAGATGCCATTCGGACAACAGTTGGCATTACAGGACTTGGGCCGTAACAATCTTAATAACCAGCTTGTACCCTGCATGATTTCTTCCGCCGGACGGTACATCTGGGCGGAAAATCCGTTCCGTTTTGAAATAAAAGACGGTGAACTGGTTATCTATTCGGATGGTGAGAAACCGGAACTTGTCTCTGCCGGAACAACCTTGAAAGAGGCCCAATTGGCTGTTGCCGGAAAACATTTTCCCTCTTCAGGACAAATACCGGAAGAGGTATTCTTCTCGTTGCCGCAATACAATACCTGGATAGAGTTGATGTACGACCAAAATCAGCGGGATATTATGCAATATGCCCATAAGGTAGTAGAGCATGGCTTTCCGCAGGGAGTATTTATGATTGATGACAACTGGCAGAAGTATTACGGTAATTTCGATTTTAAACCGGAGAAATTCCCAGATCCGAAAGGGATGACAGACGAATTGCACCGGATGGGGTTTAAGGTGATGCTGTGGATAGCACCTTATGTCTCGGCTGATAGTCCGGAGTTCCGGATATTGGAGAAGAAAGGGTATCTTTTGAAGAAGAAAGGTACAAAGCAACCTGCCATTATCCGTTGGTGGAATGGCTTCAGTGCCTGCTATGACACTACCAATCCGGAAGCGATGGAGTACCTGAAGCAGCAACTCCGTGCCAATCAGGAGAAATATGGAGTAGACGGTTTCAAATTCGATGGTGCGGATATCGGCTATATGACGCCCGGAGAATATGATTTTTATGACAAGGACGCCACTCCTAATACCTTTATGGAAAAATGGGCGGCATTGGGCTTGAGTTTCCCTTATAATGAACTGCGGGCATGCTGGAAGCTGGGAGGTCAGGCATTGGTGCAACGTCTGGGTGATAAGGATTACTCATGGAATGCTACGCGAATGCTGATACCCGATATGTTGGCCGCCGGTTTGCTGGGGTATTATTATACATGTCCCGATATGATCGGAGGCGGGCAGTTCAGTGCTTTCCTCAATGTAAAGGAGTTTGATGAAGAGCTGATTGTGCGCTCTTGCCAAGTGCATGCGCTGATGCCTATGATGCAGTTCTCTGTAGCTCCGTGGAGGATTTTGAGTAAAGAGAATGCCGATATTTGTGCACATTATGCTCATTTGCATCAGAAGATGAGCGGGTATATTCTGGAGTTGGCCAGACGCGCTTCGGAAACGGGGGAACCGATTGTCCGTTCCATGGAGTATGAATTCCCTCATCAAGGTTTTGCGGACTGTAAAGATCAGTATATGTTGGGTGATAAGTATCTGGTGGCTCCTATGGTGACTCCCGGAGTGAAACGTACGGTAAATTTGCCCAAAGGAAAATGGAGAGATGAGAAAGGGAAAGTCTTTAAAGGTCCGAAGATAATCAATGTGGATGTGCCCCTGAACCGTTTACCTTACTATGAGAAGATAAAATAGAACAGAGAGAAAATAAAATAGAATAGAGAGAAGATAGGATAGAACAGAATGCGAGAGGTACAAAACTGTTGGATCTGAAAAGATGAAATAAGTCAGAAAAGAGGCGGAAGGAGTAATTATCCTTTCGCCTCTTGATACATAAACCGCTTGATACTTTTCTTTGCCGTCTTTTCAAATTCCTCGAAGTGAATTTTGACCTTGCTTATCTGGCTGTATGATGGCAGTTGAAGATTCAGCTCGATGCGGTTGTTCTCCATTGCTTTTTCAATATCCGATTGTTGCAAGCCATTGGCAAAGGCTTCGTCAAAGTCCGGATATATCAGTGCCACCAACTTATCGTTCTGCAGCACGATCAATGATTCCGACACATACGGCATGTTATTCAGTTTGCTCTCTATCTCTTCGGGATAGATGTTTTGTCCACTGGAGTTCAGCAGCAGATTTTTGCTGCGGCCGAGTATCGTGACATTGCCCTGACTGTCTATTGTGCCTAAGTCTCCGGTGTGCAACCACCCGTCTTTATCTATGATTTGAGCGGTAGCTTCGGCATTTTTATAATAGCCCGACATGAGATTGGCTCCCTTGCAGATAACCTCACCGACATGCGCGTCAGGATTGGAAGAATCTATTTTTACTTCCATCCGGCTGGCGGCTTTTCCACAGGAGGCTTTCTTTAAATCCTGCCAGCGGCTTGAGCAGATGATCGGTCCGCATTCTGTCATTCCGTAAGCGATGGTGTAAGGAAATCCTATCTTTCTCAGGAAAGTTTCTATTTCTGCATTGAAGGGTGCACCTCCGATAATGATATCATTGAAGTTGCCGCCGAATATATCCATGGCCTCCTGCCGTGCTCTTGATTTCAGTTTGTCGCTGAGTATGGGGACATGCAACAGTAACTTGCCGATTTTATTGTCGAGCTTGGGCAATACGTCTTTTTTTATGATCTTTTCTACAATCAGCGGTACGCATGAAATTAATTTCGGCCTGATTTCGGCAAAAGACTGCGCTATGATTTTGGGAGAGGGCATCCGGGTGAGAAAATACAGATGGGCTCCTGCTGAAAAACCATAAAGAAAGTCGTATGTCATGCCGAACACATGCCCCAACGGGAGCATCGACACAATCGTATCCCCTGCCTTCAAAGGACGCATTTCATAACAATAGGCGATATTCGACCATATACTGCGGGCGGGCAACATCACCCCCTTGGAATATCCGGTCGTACCGGAAGTATAATTGATGATTACCAATTCCTCCGGCGTACTTTTATGATAGGAAATATGCTCCGGACGGAAGTTTTTAGGGTAATGCCGACCGTATATTTCATTCCGGTGTTCGAACGCATCGGTCAGTTTGTCGCAACGGGATACGAGTGGGGAGAAGTCGGTCAGGGAGACGATTCCTTTTAATAACGGCATAGCGTC
>CAVCAX010000080.1:5203-7916 GCA_963599995.1 Coprobacillus sp. CAG:698 | reverse complement strand
ATCAATGACTTTGTAGTTTCCATCGAATACCCCTAAAAAGTATTTGGATTCATCTATCATAGAGCCCTGGTTTTCCGTATCCATGTATTTGTCGTAAAATCCGATTGGAGTAAATTTTTGCTCGGCATCTGCACCCATGTTCAGATTGGCTGTCAGTTTAAAGAATTGACCTTTATAGGTCTCACCGTTTTTAACCTGTTGAGAAAGGTAGGCCAGATGCTGTCCGTTCTCTATCAGATAAGGATTGTTACTCGTACCGTCTCCTTTGGTCCATGCGGTAGCGGTTCCGTCCCATGGGGTCTGTGCATTGGCAAGAACTCCCAACGTCAAAAATAGCAATAATGCGTAATACTTTTTCATGAGTTGTAATTGTTTTTGTTAAACATGTTTATATAGTTCTCTGTTTATAATAGCTCCCTGCCTTTTTATCTGGCAGGGATAGTGAATTTTTCTTCGAAAGAGATACCGGATAATATTCCCCATTGACCGTCTTGCTCGACAAGGAAACTCAGTTGCATGACTACTGTATTGGTAGCCCGATTCAGTACACCGTTCCCTACGACATATACGGTTCCATACTCTTCAAGACGGAATGCTTTCTGTTGTTCGATTGTGGCATTTCCATCCTTATCCAGATCGACACGGATGTCTCCGTTTGCTACGTAACAGTCTTTTATGATATAGAAAGGTACCTCTTCCGCCTTTAGAATAGTGACCTCTTTCTCTGTTCCCAGGAATTGTGAGGTATAGATTCCTTTTTCCTCAAACTGTACCCAAGTCGGTTTACGGCTTATTGATAATGTTAATGTCGATTTTCCAAAGGTGGATATAGCCGCTGAGTTATTATCTGTCGAAAGCTTTATCTGTGTTTTGGCTTTGGTCAGGTAATCCAGTTGTGAAAGATCTATGTTCAGCTTTATGTCGGCTTTGTTTTCACCCTCCGCAAATTGTATCTTATGATTTTCCAATGAGATGAAATTACGGCCGGGCACTTCCGTACCGTCCGGTTTTTGCTGGAAAAGCAGGTCGGCATCGACTGTTATTGCTCCCTGCCTGTTTTCGCGGTAAACAGGGATTGTCAAGGTACTTTCACCTTTTTCCAATTCTTTATTTAATTTGTCTGTCTGAAAAGATACGTAACAGTTGGTATCCGATTCATAGATAAGTTTCTCATTATCCTGGTCGCATCCTGCCAAGAGAAGGCAACTCGCTACAATAGCTCCGGTTATATATGTTTTGGTAATCATTATCTGTTCTTTTTGTTGTTAGATTGATGTTTGTTCTTTTACAGAGGATTTTGGTCTGCAACAGGATCCATGTTCACATTTCCGTCAAATTCTGTTTGAGGGATCGTGAGGATGAATGCTTTATAGTCGGGTTGGCAGGTTTCATCACTCAACTTTACTACATGGTTCGAACCCTCGTACCCGCGGTAATATCCGGTTTTCAAGCGGAGAATGTCAAACAGTCTTCCAGTTTCTCCCCATAATTCAATTCGTCGTTGGAGGAGGATCTCGTCCAGCAGGGTTTTGATTTCCGGAGTACTTCCTGTTCCGTATGCATCCAAAGTCAATGTATTGTCGTCTGTTACTTTATCGAGGCGGTTACGTACGTAGTTCCTTTCGCGTATGGTCCCGAACGACTCCATCAGTTTTCGTGCCTCGTCGTATTCTTCCAGACGGCACAACGCTTCGGCTTTGTTTAGTAATAGTTCTTCGGCGCGCATATATATGTTGTCTCCCAGATAAGAAGAATAGTCGCTGAAACTGAACTTTGTTGTACAATAACTCTTTTGTGAACCTTGAGTAGATTCCAGTGCCGGAGCAATGGAGCCTTTCCACCAGTTTACCCGGCGGATGTCTTGTATACTCATCTGTTTGTATAACCATGCACTGATACACTTGCGGTCATAGGATCCGTGCATACCGGCTTCGGCATCCATGTGGCAGAAGAAAGATGCATAGGCACCGATCTGGTCACTTTTCTGAATTTCGGCTCCCCATAGTACGGACGATATCTGAAGGCTGTTGAAGCCGCTTACCAGTTCGGAAGCATTCGCCAATGTCAGGTCCGGCTTTTGCAATGCAATGGAGGCTGCATCAATGGCAACTTGCCATTGCTCTTGTACCATTGCTATCCGTGATTTGATTCCGTTGGCCACATAATAATCGATGTGCGATTTATGCTTCTGGGTGATACCGTTTTCTTCCGCCTGTTTTAAAAGACTGATACCATATTCTATATCCTTGTTGATTTGGGTATATACCTGCTCTACCGTGCCGCGGGGATTTCCCGGAGTGGATGAAGAGGTCGGTGTGGTATATATAGGTATTCCGGGCAGTTGCTCGTGTCCTACGTAGGTTTGTTGATAAAGCTGTATCAGATGAAAATAGCATAATGCGCGCAATGAGTAGGCCTGGCCGAATAGGCTTGCCTTTTCGGCAGGAAGTCCGTACAGGTCGTTTTCGTGTGCAATGATATAATTCAAGTTCGAAATCAGTGTATAATAGAAATTCCATTCAGAGTAGGGGCGGTACAACATACTGGAGTAGAAATTCCTCTCCTGTAGATTGTAGTCCATAGAGAACCATCCTTTTACGGATGAAGAGACAATCATGTCGTCTCCCATAAAACTGGAGACCAGCATGGTCGACGTATAACCGAAAGTATGTGTGGAATTGTCTCCGGCCCATCCGGACGAGTACATCAACCG
>CAVCAX010000080.1:1372-5193 GCA_963599995.1 Coprobacillus sp. CAG:698 | reverse complement strand
AAAAATGACGTTGCCGGATATTTCGTTGGTAGGGTTTGTGTTGAGGTTGTCAATACATGAACTAAGGGTGCTTATTGATAAAATAGCTGATAATATATAATATTTTATTTTCATGTGATTGTTGTTTTTATTTAGAATTTTATATCAATACCTACAGAGTATGTTTTTGACGGAGTATAACTATACCCCACGGTTCCCGTAAAGTTATATTGTGGATCCATACCTTTCAATTGACTGAAAAGAGCCAGATTGTTGGCGGTAGCATATACCCTGATGTGATCTGTCTTGATCTTTTCTATCCATCTTTTGGGTAATGTATAACCTAACGTGATGTTTTTTATGGCGAAATAAGAAGCGCTGAGCAGATCTTTATCGGTCACACGGATTTGCTGATCCCACATCACTTTAGGGACATCGGTTACGTCACCGGGCTTTTGCCATCTGCGTAGTGCGTTTTTATGCCAGGTATACCCTTTGTAACCTACATTCATCATACCACCGTAAACACCGTCGATCATTTTCCCTCCGATGGAGTAAGTGGTAAGGATGGATAGATCGAAACCTTTATAGCTGAAATCGTTGGTTATACTTCCGTATAGCTTGGGTATGCGGTTGCCTACTATTTCTCTACTGTTTGCAGTCAGGGTGACATCATCGGTTTTGTATCTGGGCACTACATTGTTGTTTTTGTCACGGTCTACCCAATAGAGCTGGTTACCTGTCAGCGGATCTACTCCTGCAGAAATAGGCAGATAGAATGAATTGACAGCTTCCCCCTCTTTAAAAATATTCGATCCGGAAATGATCTCCGGTTTGTCAGCCAGTTTCAATATCTTGTTCCGTATATGGCTGCCCAATAATGTCATCGACCAGTTGAAATCGGATTTATTAAAGATGTCTACGATTGCAGTGATATCAATACCTCTATTGCGCATACTACCTATATTGGCCGGATAGGCATTGAATCCGGTAGATGTGGCTTTGGGCATATCCAACAGCAGGTCTTTGGTGTGTTTATTGAAAAATTCTGCGGTGATGGACAACCGGTTGAACAGACGCGCTTCTATACCGATATTCAAGTTTTCGTTTTTTTCCCATTTCAAGTCTTTGTTCTCGAGAGAATTGATACTGGCACCATTGAAACTTGCATTGGTAAGCCCCATGCTATATAAGCTCTGATACGCATAATAACTTCCGATATTATCATTTCCCTGCGAACCGAAGCTGGCTTTCAGTGTCAGATTGTTCACCCAGTCGAGTGACTGCATGAATTTTTCTTCCGATACTCTCCAGGAAGCTCCTAACGACCAGAATTTTCCCCATCGGCTGTCTGTGTAAAAGCGTGAAGAACCGTCGGTACGAAAACTTGCCGACAGATAGTATTTCTGTTGAAAATTATAGTTGATGCGGCTCAAATAGGATTCGATGGCATATTTGTCCGTTTGTGAAGATGCGGCGCTGAGTGTGGCGGCAGCAGCCAGCTCGTACAGACCACCGAAAGGAAAACCGGTTTTTTGTGCTCCCAGAAATTGTTGTTTCAATTCATAATATTCATGACCGGCCATGATATCCAGTGCATGTGCTCCGAAATCACGCTGATAACCGATCAATTGGTTGAATGTATAGCTTAGTTGGCGCTGTACGGCCTTGGTCAGACTGCCCGAAACGGTTGCAGCATTACCAGTATATGGATTGCTGTAACTCATCTCATTGGTATTGAAATAGTCGAAACCGAAATTGGCAGTCAGTGAAAAACCTTTCAAAAATCCATATTTATCATCATCTGCCGATAGCTTGACATAGGTTCGGGCACTGAGGTTATCTTTGGTATTGTTTTCTTTGTCTTCATGCAACAGGGCAATTGCATTGGAGTTGGCAAGGGCAATACGGTTTTTTCCGTAGTCGTATATCTTGTTTCCGTTGGCATCTAATTTTAACGAACCGTCTGCGTTGTGTTCGTATACCGGATAAATAGGGGCCATAATCTGGCTGGTATACCACAAATTGGATACTTGCGATCCGGAAGCGCTGTTGTAATTCGTGGAAGTTTGGGAGAATGCGGCATTCAAGCCAATTCTGAACCAGTCTTTTGCCTGGCTGTCGATATTGACACGGCCGGAATAACGACTGAATTCGGTAGCTTGCAATAAACCGACTTCATCCAAATATCCCATGGATACCAGATATTGGGTCTTATGGTTACCCCCGCTAACAGAAAGTTGGTATTCTTGTCTGAGAGGATTGTGGTTGCTGAGTTCCTCTTTCCAGTCTTCGTGATATTTTAACCGGGCATCCGGATTGACTTTTCCGGTGAGCGGATCAATCAACTCTTGCAAGGGCATGTTGAAAGGGTTGTACTGCTCGTTGTAACCCAGTACACCTTTGGATAATCCTCTCATGACTTCAATGGCTTGTGTCCCGGCCAGAAGCGGATCGATTCCTTCGGTGTATATTAATTCATTTTTGTATGCTTCAAAAGCCAGTTCCATGTATTCCGCTTCATTCACCGTTTCATATTTCGGAAGGGCTCTTGACGAAACTCCCCAGTTGGCTTTTAGATTGATGGATATACGGTTGTCATCTTTTCCTCCACGTTTGGTGGTAATCATTACTACTCCGTTGGCACCTCGCGATCCGTACAATGCTCCGGCCGAAGCATCTTTCAGCACGGTTACCGACTCGATGTCATTCGGGTTGATCGTGTTCAGGGCACCGTCGAACGGAGTTCCGTCTACAACATACAACGGAGTATTGGAAGCCGAAATAGAGCCGAATCCACGGATCACCATAGATGCTCCCGAACCGGGCTGCCCACTTCCGGAAGTACTCTGGACACCGGCCACTGTACCGTCTATCGCTTTTGAAATATCGGCCACGGCGCGCTTCTCGATACGGTCTTGTTTCACGACTTCCGCCGAACCGGTAAATGAACTTTTCTTGGCCGTACCGTATGCTACCACCACCACTTCGTCTAATAGTTCAGTATTTTCTTTCATTACGATTTGCAGATTGTTTTTGTTGCCTATGGCTATTTCTTCTGCATTGTATCCTATGTAGGATACTACCAAGGTTCCTTGAACCGGTACATTGGTTAGTGTAAAGTTTCCATCGTAATCTGTAATGGTACCATTCTCGCTACCTTTGACGCGTATACTTGCTCCGATCACCGGTTCGCCATGACTGTCTTTTACATTTCCGGTGAGATCTTTTCTTTGTTTGGACTCTTTGCCGGATGGATTGCTTCCTTTTTTCCAACCGACAGAGATCGTGTTGTCGGTTCTTTTGAAACTGAGTCCTGTTTGTGTCGAAATAATATCGAGTACTTCCTGAAGTGAAGCATTTTTTACGTTGATTGTAACGGGGGCAGCCTGATTGATGACCGAAAGGTCATAGAAAAAGTGAAAATCGGCATTGTGACTGACCTTCTTTAAAACTTTTTCTACCGGCTCGTTCTTTACCGTCAAAGTAATTCCGCTTTTTACCGTTTGTGCTATTATACATTTGTCGGGCAGTCCCCACGAAAGTAGTACTAATAGGATAGTACAAATAACTAATTTGTGTCTTTTTCTTATCATATTTATACAATTGTTTTTCTCTATTCCCATTCTTTGGTCCGAGGCGTTTCTATCTATCGATAAAGTAAAATAGAGTCACCTTCCCTTTTGCTTTTTATTCCGGTTGCGTATTCGATGGATTGCAGAACGGCCTGCAGGCTTTTATTGTCGTGTTCACCGCTAAACCGATAATCGAAAGTTTGATTGTCGGCAATCTTGAACCGACAGTTGTAATAGCGTTCCAGATCTTTTATGATATCATGGAGC
>CAVCAX010000080.1:0-1362 GCA_963599995.1 Coprobacillus sp. CAG:698 | reverse complement strand
GCATTGTTGTAGTGTAGTTTACTTTGCATCCATGCCATTGCATTCCGGCAATCTTCTTTCCTTTTTACGTATTCGTCCGACAATGTGTTGATCTGTATCTGTTCGTTGGCCGTTAACCTTGTCATTGCTTCCGGAAGATCTACTTGCACCTTACCGCTTTCCACGCTGACCGATGCGGTCTCGTTCTCCGTATACGCTTTTACATTGAATTTGGTGCCCAGTACTCTTACATCGAATCCTTTCGTACGGATGATGAACGGCTTCTTTTCATTTTTGCTTACTTGAAAATAGGCTTCTCCTGTGAGCTCTACTTTACGTTCTTTGCTGTTGTTGAATTGCTCCGGATATTTGAGTGTTGTGCACGCATTCAAATTTACTTTAGAACCATCGGGCAGTGTCCACTCTTTCTTTTCTCCGAATGTTGTGGATACTTCTGTATATAGAACCTCTTTTTCACGTGGTGTATACAATTGCGGAATGCTTAATCCGAATGTCATCAAAATGAGGATGCAAGCCGCTTGCCATATATATCTTCTTTTGGGGCGTTGTGGCTTATTGATCCGTTTAAGCAGCCGGACCGCTTCTTCTTTGTATTTTTCGCGTTCTATGTCACATACAAAAGATTCCTTTTCTATTGCTTCATTCCACAGTTGTTCGGATACATCGTTGACGGCTTGTTGCATATCGGCATCGCGTATGCTTTTTAATAATTCGTCAGTTTCCGATTTGCTATATAATCCGTCTGTAAAGCGACGTATTTTTTGTCTTTTGATTTTTTCTTGTTCCATAATTAACGAATATAGCTTTCCTGCTTGCATATATTATACACAAGAGGAAAGAAATACTGGGGTGTGATTAACGTTTATTAATACTCTCTTCTAATAATGCTGAAGGATAAATAGAAGTATCAGTAAGTCGGCATAGGCATCCGAATTTTTACCGAAGTGGCTTCTTATTGTTTTGAGTGCGGATGAAATATGTTCTTGTACGGTGTTTATAGAGATTCCCAACGCCTGTGCTATTTCTTTGTGAGACATCTCCCTGTTTCTGCTCATGTCGAATATTTCACGTTGTCGTGGAGTCAGCTTTTCCATCGCTTTGGCTATTCTCTCCATAACATCTTTCATCACGGCATTTTCTTCTACATTCTGACTGGCATCCACTGCCTGACTGTAGATACTCTCTTTTAGCTCCTGTTCGTTTTCAAGATGACGCAGTGCATTTAAAATACGATTGCGCATAATGGTATATAAGTAGGAGGAGAAAGAAGAATCCGGGTCTATGAATTTCCGGCTTTGCCAGACAATGGTGAATGTGTCTTGAAAGATATCTTCTGCAAAACTTTGCGATTTAAGGAATTTC
>CAVCAX010000079.1:6764-9564 GCA_963599995.1 Coprobacillus sp. CAG:698 | reverse complement strand
CAAACACAAAATAAAACACGACAAAACTACTATGCAATCTTACCTGTCTATGCCGAGAGGCATAAGTACTTTTTATGAATATTCACATACACATAAAAAGTTCAGGTCGATTTGCTTTTCACAAACAAAAAAATTTATGCGTTTGTTTATTTCTTCAATGTTAATAGAGTATAATATACTCTTTTTAATATGCTGTTTTGATTTTTATCCGGAAAAAGAAATCCTACAAAATCAAGACTATTTCTTATTGTATTCCTCTTTCACGGAGTTTCAACTGCCAGTTCCATGCAGAACGCAGAGTATCTTCAATGCTCTCTACAGCCTTCCATCCTAATTCTTTATTTGCATAATCGGGGTTCGCCCATACTTTTTCAATATCACCGGCACGGCGTCCTACAATCTTGTAGTTCAGTTTCACACCGGTAGCCTTTTCGAAAGCGTTAATTAGTTCCAAGACAGACAGTCCGCGACCTGTACCGATATTGAATACCTCCACTTTCTCTTTCTGCTTTTGTTCGAGAATACGCTTGATGGCAACCACGTGAGCCTTGGCAAGGTCAACCACGTTGATGAAGTCACGGATACAAGAGCCGTCAGGAGTATTATAATCGTCACCGAACACGCTCAGTTGCTCACGAATACCGATAGCGGTCTGAGTAAGGTAAGGAATCAGGTTCTGAGGCACTCCATTGGGAAGTTCGCCCAGCAATGCGGAAGGATGCGCACCAATCGGGTTGAAGTAGCGCAACAGAATAGCATTGATCGGTGCTCCTGAAGCAACTGTATCGCGAATGATCTCTTCGTTAATCTGCTTGGTATTTCCATAAGGAGATTCCGCTTTTTTGATTGGAGCCTGTTCCGTTACGGGAAGTTCATCGGGTTGTCCGTAAACCGTGCAGGAAGATGAGAATACAATCCCGCCCACATTGTATTTAGGCATCAGTTCGAGCAGATTGATCAAAGAAACGAGGTTGTTGCGGTAATAAAGCAACGGTTTCTGAACAGACTCACCCACCGCCTTGCTGGCTGCAAAATGAATCACTGCTTTGATACCCGGATATTTGGCAAACATGGCATCGAGGCCGGCAAAATCAAGACAATCGAGCTTTTCAAAAGCTGGACGTATACCGGAAACTTTTTCGATATTGTCGACAACATCGGCACTTGAGTTTGAGAGGTTATCAATGATGATGACTTCGTATCCGCTGTTTTGGAGTTCTACCACAGTGTGAGAACCGATATAGCCGGTTCCACCGGTAACTAAAATTCTTTCTTTCATAAAATTATATATGGTTAGTTTCTTTCGTTTTTTTCCTTTGTTTCTTCTGCAAATTTAAAAAAATTAATTTGTAATATCCATTTCAAAGTAAAAAAAATCCATTGCAAACAAAAAAAGACTGCGGGTTATCGATTATGACTGACAAGTGACTGTACCATAAAGCAGCAAACACTTATAAACCGTAATCAATAACCCGCAGTTATTTATATGACCTGTGGCTGTTTAATAATCCACAGGTCAAAATCCATCACACAACTCCGGAGAAGCCCATGAATGCCATAGCCAGCAACCCGGCTGTAATCAAGGCAATCGGTGTACCCTTCATGCCTTCGGGAATCTTCACCAGACTCATCTGCTCACGCAAACCGGCAAACAACACAAGAGCAAGACCGAAACCGATTGCTGTAGAGAATGCATACACAACTCCTGTCAGCAAATCATAGTCTTTCTGGATTACCAGAATGGCTACTCCCAGAATACAGCAGTTGGTCGTAATCAGCGGCAGGAACACTCCCAATGCCTGATATAACGAGGGAGACACCTTCTTTAAAATGATCTCCACCATCTGCACCAGCGCGGCAATCACCAAAATGAAAGTAATCGTCTGCAAATACCCCAAATCGAAAGCATCGAGCACGAACTTTTGGATAAGGAAAGTTACAATCGTAGCAATCGTAAGCACGAACGCAACAGCAGCGCTCATCCCCAAAGCTGTATCTATCTTCTTGGAAACGCCCAAAAATGGACAAATTCCAAGAAACTGTGACAATACAATGTTATTTACAAAGATTGCCGATATAAATATCAATATATATTCCATAATTCTAAATTAATAACGAATAATGAAAGAAGTGGCGGTAAACGTCTCAACTCTTCTTCAAACTGTTAATTAGCGCTATAAGATACCCCAATGCGATGAAAGCACCCGGTGCCAATACGAATACCAGCATGCCGTATTCTTCCGGAAGGATGGCAAAGTTGAACACCTTACCCGTTCCCAAGAATTCACGCACAGCACCCAGCAATGTCAAGGCAATGGTGAAACCGAGTCCCATACCGAGACCGTCGAACATAGAAGCCACTGCGTTGTTTTTAGCAGCAAAGGCTTCGGCACGCCCCAGTACGATACAGTTTACAACAATCAACGGAATAAAAAGCCCCAGAGTGGCATACAATCCCGGCACATAAGCCTGCATCACCATCTGCAGCAACGTTACGAATGAAGCGATAACCACAATAAAAGACGGAATACGCACCATATCGGGTATCAGGTTCTTAATCAGTGAGATTACCACATTCGAACAGATAAGCACGAACATGGTGGCCAGTCCCATTCCCATACCGTTGATGGCGGAAGAGGTGGTTCCCAATGTAGGACACATACCCAGCAGGAGCACAAACGTAGGATTCTCTTTGACAATCCCGTTCATCATGACTTTAAAGTTATTCATATCTATATACTCCTTTCTTAATTAGCACTGATGGAATCAGCAGGTTCAACAACTTTTTGCGTGGCACCGG
>CAVCAX010000079.1:4520-6754 GCA_963599995.1 Coprobacillus sp. CAG:698 | reverse complement strand
GCACCGGTAGTACCGTTCATATCGCCACCGCCTTTATAAGCAGCATAAGCGGCATTTACAGCATTAAGAAAAGCACGCGAAGTAATCGTAGAAGCCGTAATGGCATCTACCTGACCGCCGTCCTTACTTACCGTAAGCGGAGCTTCCCCCGGATTCAAGCCTTTGATACTTCCCTTGTTGCCTTCTTTAAACCAATCGGCAGCCTTGGAGCCCAATCCCGGAGTTTCAGAATGAGACAACAGTGAATAATCATAGATTTTGCCGTCGGCATCGAAGCCCACCAGCACTTTCAGCTCACCGCCAAATCCCATAGCCGAAGATTCCACGGCAGCGCCTACCCATTGTCCGTCTTTCTTGGCCGGATAGATGGTATATTCCACTCCGTTTACCGTTTCCTTCGTAGCTTCTGCCGTCGGGTTGTTATCAAATGCCGGTACCACAATACTGATGGCATCGCTGAGCGCCTTGGCATTTGCTTCGGCAATCGGTCCTTTTGTAAGTTCATTCACGTATGCCAGCAATGCTACCGAAATGGCAGTAACACCGGTAAGCACCAGCAACATATTTTTCAATGATGATTCTAACTTTTTCATTTCTTCTTCGCTACCTCCCCAAAGCGTTTAGGTTTACAATATGTATTAATCAGCGGAGTAAATGCATTCATAATCAGGATAGCAAACGACATACCTTCGGGATAAGCGCCGAACAAACGGATAATAACCGTCAGCAGGCCGATGCAAACACCATAAATCAACATACCTTTCTTACTCATCGGAGAAGTCACATAATCCGTTGCCATAAAGATAGCTCCCAACATCAGACCTCCGGAAAGCAATTGTACCACCGGAGAGACATACATTTCGGGATTGACCAAATGCATGATGCCCGAGAAGACAAACACAGTGGCCAGAATGGAGACCGGAATATGCCAGGTAATAATCTTTTTCCACAACATGTAGATAAGACCGAGCAACAGCGCAGCCGCACTCACTTCACCCAGACATCCGCCGTTCTGTCCGATAAGCAGACTCAAAGAATCGGGAAGCTGATCGAGCGATACGCCCGGTGCCCCCTTGATTACCCCTTTCATGATAGCCAGCGGAGTAGCTCCCGTAGTGGCATCGGCATAAGCCGTCAACTGACCAACCACCGGCCATGTAGTCATCTGTACCGGGAAAGAGAGTAACAGGAACACACGTCCTGCCAATGCCGGGTTGAAAGGATTATTTCCCAAACCTCCGAACGACATCTTTCCTACCCCGATGGCAAACAGCGCACCCAGGATAATAATCCAGATAGGGAGGTTGGAGGGCAGGTTGAAAGCCAGCAGCACACCGGTGATGATGGCCGAACCGTCACAAACAGTAGTAGTCTCTTTTTTCAGCAGATACTTGCCGATAGCCCATTCAAAGAAGACACAGGCTGCCACGGAGGTAGCCGTAACAATGAGGGCTCCCAATCCGAAAAAGACAAGCGACACGATAAATGCCGGAAACAGGGCAATCAGCACGCCGTACATATTCTTCCGTACGCTGTCTCCGCTATGAACGTGAGGGGATAATGATACTATAAATTTATTTTCCATACTTCGTTATTTTTTAGCTTGACGTGCACGAATCATGGCACCTACTTTTCCTTTACCCAGACGGCAATAGTCGAGCAACGGACGGTTGGCAGGGCAAGTGAACTGACAAGAGCCGCACTCGATGCAATCCATGATTCTTTCTGTTTCCATTCTTTCAAAATCTCTGTTTTCGGCCAATGCAGAAAGCAAATAAGGCTCAAGCCCCATCGGACAGGCTCCCACGCACTTCGCACAACGGATACAGTTCTGTACCTCGCCACGTTTCGCCTCTTTCCGGTTCATGATAAGAATGCCGGAACTACCTTTTGCCGTAGGGACATCGATATTTACCAGTGCCTTACCCATCATCGGACCGCCACCGATCACCTTACCCGTATCTTCGGGCAGACCGCCGCAGGCTTCAATCAGCTGACGCATCGGCGTACCCACACGCGCCATGAAATTGGAAGGCTTGGCAAGCGATTTTCCGGTAACGGTAATCACCCGCTCAAACAGCGGTTTGTTTTTCTGTACAGCCTGATAAACAGCGAAAGCCGTGCCCACGTTCTGCACCACGGCACCGGTAGAGATAGGAAGCGCCCCACTTGACACCTGCCGTTTTATCACGGCATCGATCAGCTGCTTTTCACCACCTTGCGGATATTTCACT
>CAVCAX010000079.1:2789-4510 GCA_963599995.1 Coprobacillus sp. CAG:698 | reverse complement strand
TATTCTCAATGCCGATAAACGCCTTGTTTACTTTCACCGCTTTCATCAGGATAGAAACTCCTACCATAATCTCTTCGGCATGTTCCAGCATCAGCTGGTGGTCGGCAGTCAGATATGGCTCGCACTCAACAGCGTTGATGATTACGCATTCTGCCTTGAACGAAGGAGGAGGACACAGCTTCACCTGGGTGGGGAAACAAGCACCGCCCAAACCTACAATACCGGCATCGGCAATTTTCTTCACGATCTCTTCGGAGGTCAACTTACATTCCTTCACCAGCGTCTCGCTACGGTCGATGGACTCCTCCCATTCATCGCCTTCCACATCGATAAAGATAGCAGGTTTGGCATAACCGCTGGCATCGATAATGGAGTCTATTTTTGCGACCTTTCCGCTGACAGAAGAGTGAATGGCTGCCGAAACAAACCCGGCAGGCTCGGCAATCTTAGTGCCCACTTTCACCACATCCCCTTTGGCTACCACCGGTTTGGCGGGAGCGCCGATGTGCTGCCCCAGCAGGATAACCGCCTTCGACGGAATCTCCGCCATGATAATGGGCTGATGTGCCGACAGTTTATTTTCGTGTGGATGAACACCACCAATTGAAAATGTCTTCAACATACAATTTCTGTATTTTATCTGTTTATTATACTTTTATTTATGCTTCGCCAACCGGTTTTGTCTCGGGAGCTTCTGCTTTCGGAGTCACTGTCTTGGCAGTTTCCGCTTTCGGCTCTTTCACAGCGGGAGCTTCTTCCGCTTTCGGTTTACGCGGCGGGAAATTCAATTCGGTGATGGTTCCCTGCGGACAAACTTCCACACACTTGCGGCATGACTTGCATTTGCCCGGATCGATATAAGCCAGGTTGTTTTCAAGCGTAATCGCTTCGAACGGACAAGTCTTGACACATTTGCCACAACCGATACAACTTACCGCACAAGCTTTACGTGCCACAGCACCTTTGTCCTTATTGACACAAGACACATACACACGACGCGACTTCTTACCTTGCGGACGGATTTCGATAATCGCCCTCGGACAAGCCTTGGCACAAGCACCGCAAGCCGTACATTTGGCCTCGTCTACTTCCGGAAGTCCGGTTTCGGGATTCATGTGAATGGCACCGAACTGGCAGACAGCCACACAGTCGCCACAGCCCAGACAGCCAAAACTACAACCTGTTTCACCACCATAGAGAGAAGAGGCAATCGCACAACTCTTCGCCCCGTCGTACACATTGGTACGGGGACGGTTGGCACAGGTTCCATTACATCTCACAACCGCAACCATCGGTTCGGTTTCGCCAGCATCAAGTCCGAGGATAGAGGCAACCTGCGTCATGACAGGCTGTCCGCCTACCGGGCAGAATTTTCCATCCAATGAGCCGGCCTTTACACAAGCATCGGCAAACCCACTGCACCCCGGATAACCACATCCACCGCAATTAGCCTGAGGCAACACTTCGGCCACCTGGGCAATCCGCGGATCTTCATACACGGCAAATTTCTTGGAAGCGACATATAGTATAGCGGCTGAAACCAGCGCAATGGCTCCCAATGAAATTACTGCAATCAGAATCAAATTCATAAATTAGTTATTTTATTGGTTTTATAGTAAATGAAAATGTTTGTTTCAATCGTGTCTTATTCAGCCACAACAGCCCATAGTAAGGAATGAGAACAGCCAACGCAAGAAGCGATGCGTAGAGTTCATCACCCG
>CAVCAX010000079.1:0-2779 GCA_963599995.1 Coprobacillus sp. CAG:698 | reverse complement strand
CCCGTTACTGCCATAAATATAAAAAGGGAAAGAATTAAAAGTATAAAAAGAAATACAAAAGCCAGTGCCACAGCCATCATTCCCATAGAAGCCTCACCGATAACCATCACTTGCTCGCCTACCCGAAAAGTGTGTGCCGAAGGGTCTGTGATGTCAATCACCTTCTCTTTACTGTCCGCAGAAGAACAATGCCCTTTGGCACTGCATGCCGCGCATGCCGATGTCTGGATGATTCTCACAGAAAGATGAGAACCGTCTATGTTTTCCACAATACCTTGATGCCTTATTGTATTAGCCATTTTGCAAACTGAACATTACAAATTGCGGCAAATTTAAGCATAATTTGTGAACTACGAAGCTTTCAGCCGTTTTTTCTATGTGTTAAAGTGTTATTTTTACCTTTTTTGTTATCGCACACGATAAATAATACGGGCGGCCCCACAGGGTCGCCCGTATTATTATGCTTACCAAAAGTCAGCTTACCACTGATAATTGATGCCAAAACTCAGCAATTCTTTTACCTGGAAATAACTTTTTCCTGCAACAGGTTTCGAACTGTCATCATATCGTGCATGCACATAAAGTTTGGTAGACAGATAACGGTTCAACACAAAGTTCACTGTGTTTTCCCACTCGATACGTACCCATTTGTAACTGGTCAGATAGTTCAAACGTGAATCGAGCGAGATGGACGGAATAATAGTCCAGGTCAAGGTAGGCTGAAACTGCGAACCGAAATCATTCTTGGAAGATTTCCCTTCCTCCAAACCGAATTTCGTCTCGTTCACCTCACTGTTGCCCACATACCGGAGGTTGTATGTCAACGGTGCAAGGAACAAAGAGAAATTGAATTTCTTCTTCTTCAATTTATAGTCCATACCGACACTGACCGCCAAATCGGCAGGAGCCAGGAATGCTGAGACCAGTTCTTCGCTATTGGCCTTATAACCGTTACAGAACTGTGTCTTGAACTCGGCAGAGATGGTATAATACCAATTGTGGGCAGCCTGTATACCGAGCTTGCTATACAGACGGAGTTGGTCGGTGTTCACCAGATACTTATGATATTCGTCCGACGGTGTCGAATTGAATCCGAGTTTCGCTTCCAGCATATTCTCAAACTGCACCTTTTCGCGGTCATTATAGTTGGCAAACAACTTCAGATTGGCAAGCAGTGCATTGTTGCTTTCCCCTCCCTTATACCAGTTGTCGGAAATATAGTTCTGGGTGAACTGCAATGAGCCGTTACCTCCCGTTACCCACCAGTTGGGTTTGTTGATTTTCAGTTCGGCCTCTCCTACTCCCACATCCATCGGTTCTTTTTCAAACAGGCGCACCACTTCCGTCTTCGCTTTCGGCTTCACGTCTTCACGGAACACTTTGCGGCTTCTGATCTGTTCTTCCGTGGTCCGTACAAGTTGAGGTGCATTCAGATAAACGCCCATCAGCGCATGGTCTACAATTTTGCTTGAACGCTTCAAGGAGGTGAACCGGTCTTCATCGTAAGGCAACCATTTGGAGTAATCGACAGCCACCGTGTCAACCTGAGGAAGTTTCCAGTCGATCGTAGAATACTCCGCTATTGGAGAATAATAATAGGCCAGCGGCGTAAACAGCCGGTAATATTGCGGATTTACCGGAATGTAACGTTCCGGCACAGCAGGATCATTCAAGTAATTCAATACTCCGATGTATTTTTCATACAAAATGGAAACCGTATCCAGTTTGTTTGTCTCTGTGTTCAGCTTTAATATAAGGTATGGCTGAAGCCCTGCGGCAAGCGTATCCGGTTTCTCCGATACGGGTGTCACAGACTTCGACAACGGTTTCGCAGCAGTTGTCGTCACTACCGGTTTTTTAACGGATTCCACAGCCGACAGCGTATCGTTCTTTTCCTCCAATTGCACATCGGACCTCACCAACGGCACCGTATCTACGTTTACCGGCAGCAATGTATCCGCCTTTACTACATTACTTAAACTATCCGACACAGGATTAACCACGTCTTGCGCCATCACCGACGAAGATAAAACAATCGCTAATGTGAATGATGAAATATAACAGTTCTTCATGTCGTTCGTATTTTGAGTGCAAAAATAGAAAAAAGTCCTTAAACGAAGAAAGAAAAGGGAAGTTGTTTTTACCGGTACGTATTCAGCTTTAACCCGTTTGACTACGGCAAAAACAGATACCATTATGAATAAGAAAATAGAAAGAACAGACTTCGCTCAAAAAGCAGAAGTACATTTTACAAAATGTCAATATGACATTTAAGTTCATCCAGGATTCATTTATTGAAGCAAGAGACAGAACAGATAATAAAAATCTCTTGCATTTTCATATTAAACATTTCCAAAAGCTACCAGTCTAAACAATTTACTATCTCCAAGATTATTTTTCTATCATTCCAATTACAATTTATCCTAAAAGCGCATATATATCATTCATTATCATATTTCAAAACAGATTGAATTCTGTTAGCTTCCAGCGTAAAAAGTGAATTTTCAGAGAGAAAAATATTTTTCCCGTAGAGACTCTTATGGTTTCTCGTAGAGGAACGAATCGTTCCTCTACGAGAAACTGAAGCTTTTCACCGGGGAAAAGTGCATTAATATGTTGGACAAAAGTGCATATTTATCCTGTTTTCGGTGAAAATATGCAGTAAAAAGCGTATTTTCTTTCTCTATTTATGCACTTTTTTCTCTATTTACAGCTTTTTAATCAAAGTACGTGTTAGTAGAATTGGTAATATGAAGGAATTTTGTCAGACTATTTGCAC
>CAVCAX010000078.1:8957-21400 GCA_963599995.1 Coprobacillus sp. CAG:698 | reverse complement strand
GCTCCCCTGTTTGCATACACAACTTTGAAATATGGGTGCTGTTTTTACTACAAAACTGCTTTCTTTCTTTTAATTTTTTCAAAAATTGCCGGGATTTTTTCTGTGACGGAAATTTGGGAAAAGGATTGAATAAACCCATTCGGAATAGCCGAGGGACGTAATTGTACTAAAAAGGGTCATGAATGTACACTTGCCCGTTAATGGTTTTTTCGCATATTGCTTATTTGTTAGCACTTCGGTATCTTTGCAATAAAATATTAATCGTTATTTTAAAATTTAATTATTATGAAAACAAAGTTACTATGTGCAAAGACAGCGATGTTTGCTCTGGCTTGTTTTTCTTCGATTGGCGTTTGGGGCCAAATTAAGATTACGGACGAAAAGGGTCTGAAGGCGATTGCCGAGGATCTGAACGGTGATTATGTTCTTGAGAACAACATTACCTTGTCCGGTGAATGGGAACCTATTGGTACCAATGATGCTCCGTTTACGGGAACAATTGACGGTAAGGGATATACGATCTCTGGATTGAAAGTCAATCGCCCGGAACAGAATTCTGTTGGTTTTATCGGTGCTGCTAAAATAGAAGATGCTTCTTCTTCAAAGGTAACGGTAAAGAACTTGCGTCTGGTAGGCGTAGAAATCATTGGTCGTCAGGATGTTGGTGGCGTTATCGGTAATTCGTATGGCGCTAAGGTAAGTGAATGTTATACATCCGGACTTGTTTATGGTTGGGACCACACCGGTGGTATTATCGGTGGAACCAAAAGAGTGGGTGAGTCTGCTGATATTATGACGCAGGTCTCTAACTGTTATTCTAATGCAGCAGTAATCAGTTCCAGCTATCAGGCAGGTGGTATTATTGGTGCAAGTATCAATGCTGTAGTCGACAAATGTTATTTCAGCGGTGTTGCAGTATGCTCTCAAGGACGTTCGGGAGGTATTGTGGCTCTTAATGACGGCTATAGCCTGACTATTACTAACTGTGTTACATTATCTCCTTATATAAAGGCAGGTAGTGGAGATGCCGGTGGTGCCAACGCTATTTTGGGTGCTGACAACCCCGGAGAAGGTAGCAATGCCGTTAGTACAATCAGTAATTGCTATTCATTGAGCAGCTTGAAGTTGTATGAGAACAACGTAGAAATGTCACGTTCCAACAACGCAAACGACTCTTATGACGGCGCATACTATGATGCAGATGAATTGAAGAGTGCAGAGTTCTGGTTGAGCGACGTTAGCTTTGATGCCGGTGTCTGGACAATTGCAGAAAATGCATATCCTTCACTGCCTAATGTTCAAGTTCCGTTGGAAAACTACATTTATATTCCTTCTTTCCCGGAAAGATGCTTGCCCGGTAAGACTTTCAACGCAGCAGCCATTGCAGCTTCCGGTAGAACAATTACTTATAGCAGTTCTAAACCCGAGGTCGCTAAAATCGACGAAAATGGATTGGTTTCTTTCTTGCAAGACGGTAAGACAACTCTGACTTTTGAAGACAAAGGCGATGGTTATGTAAAAGGTGCTACCAAAACATACGAGTTGGAAGTGAAAGGTGTTGCTTACACTATCATGAACGAGGAAGATTTGAGATGCATCAAATATGATCTGGCCGGTGATTTCAAATTGGGTGCCGACATCTATTTGACAAAAGACTGGGAATTGATGGATGTATTTACCGGTTCATTGGACGGTCAGGGATATACCATCCACAACCTGAATTATATCAATGAAAATCAAGGTCGTGTAGGTCTGTTTGGTGAGGCTACCGGAGCTACTATTAAGAGAGTAGGTATTGCAGGCGCTTACTTTAGAGCTAATGAAGATGTAGGTGCAATCGTTGGTTATGCAAACGGATGTACTATCTCAGAATGTTTCGTAGACCAGTCTTCTTACATCGCAGGTCGTGACCACATCGGTTCAATTGTAGGTAAGGTAGAAAGAAGAGAATATGAAGAAGAAGGAACCGGACAGAAAGTAACAACCGGTACTACTGTAAGCAACTGCTACTCTATGGCTAAGGTTTACTCAAGAGAGTATCAGGCAGGTGGTATTGTCGGAGTTGTGAACTACGGTACTGTAGAAAAATGTTATTTCTCAGGACATGTTCAGGCTATGCAGGGACGTGCCGGTGGTATCTTCTCATTGGTTGACGCAGATGGTACTGTACTTGTAACAAACAATGTTTGTCTTGCCAGTGGTATTTATTGTGCCGAAGGTACTTATTGCATCGGTCAGAACGATCGTACAAGCGCTACATTGAGCCAGAACTATGTTGATTACTACGGTTCTTACAAAGGCGCTGATCTGGCATCTTCTGCTCCTTACGATGGTTATGATGATGCAAGCAATAACGGTGCTGTACTGGAAAGTGACGAAGTGCTTTCTTCTAAGTGGTACAAAGAGGCATTGGATTGGGATTTTGATAATGTATGGACTTTCGTTGAAGGTGGCGAAGGCAATATGTATCCGATTTTGAAATGCCAGCAGTCTAAAGTCCTGACTCCGGTTATTTATGGTATCCCTGAACCGGCATTCTTGATCCAGTTGGCTGACGGAACCGCTTCTGAAAGCTTGAACTTGGAGAGAATCAAATCTACTTGCGGTCAGAAACTGACTTTTGAAATCACCAAAGGTGGAGAATACATTTCTATTGATGAAACTCTTGTAGATTTCAGTGGTGAAAAGATGGTTGAAGGTGAAGTGATGGCAACTATCTCTATCACTCCGAAGACTGCAATCGCCGGTCTGAAACCGTTCGAAACTACTTCTTTTGAAGTGAAGATGCTCGGACAATCTTATGTATATCCTATCAGCACGGTTGCTGATCTGTTGGATGTCAACAACAAATTGTTTGCAAGCTTCCGCTTGATGAACGATATCGACATGACCGGAGTAGAATTCTCAGGTATCGGTTCTTTGGATACACCTTTCACCGGTACTTTTGACGGTAACGGTCACACCATTAAGAATCCGGTAGTTATCACCAACGATGAGAACAACAGAGGATTCTTCAATGCTACCAACGGTGCCAAGATCATGAAGTTAGGTATCTCCAACTTCTCTTTCAGCGGTTCTAAAGCTGGTGGTAATAAGAGCACTAACTTAGGTGGATTTGCCGGTTCTGCTAAAGAAACGACATTCGACCAGTGTTACCTGACCGGTAAGGTTGTAGGACGTGACCACGTCGGTGGATTTGTCGGTGGTAATTGCAGTAACGTTACTATTACCAACTCATTTATGAATGCAGAAGTAGTGGCATATAGCCAGGCCGGTGGTTTCTTTGGTGTTGCCGCTGGTAATGTAACCATGAGAAACTGCTACTTCTCAGGTAAAGTAGGTGCTACTACAGTCGGTGACAGCCGCGGTTGGTTCGGCGGATTTGTTGGTCTGGTTGATGTTGATTGTACTGTAACGATTGAAAACTGTGTATCATTCGGTACTGTGATCGGCGTTGATGCTGCAGGCGCATTCATTGGTGGTAACGGAACAAACCAGGAAAACCCGCGTGGTGTGATCATATTTAAAGGAAATGTACGTGACGATGTTGGTAATAAAGTATCTTTGAAAGATGATAAAGTATCTGAAGCTGATTGGGAAACACAAGGTTATCAGACTAAAGAAGGTGGTGAGACAGAAAGTCCGCAAGATAAATATTCTGATGATGGTGATTTCGTTAAACAGGCAACTTATGAACTTGCAAACTTCGATTTCGACAACATCTGGACAATTGAAGAAGGTGTAAGCTATCCTACTTTGAAGAACGTTGCATACGTTGCTCCTGTCGGTATCGAACAGATTGCCAACGAGAAAGAGAACACATACGTTGTGTCTGCTTCTGAAAATGTAATCTCTGTTTCAGGTATAAAAGATGCTGCTAAGGTAGCTGTTTATAATGTGAACGGACAGTTGGTTTCTAATGTTGCCACTTCAGACGAGAAGGTAGAACTTCCGATCGTTGGAAACGGATTCTATATTGTTCGTATTGTAGAAGGCAAAACGACTACGACTGTAAAGGTTGTTGTTAAATAATTAATTGATAATTTCTATAATGTGAGAAGTTGGGCGGCAGAAAAAACTGCCGCCTATACTCTCATTTTGTCCAAAAAAACCTTGTTGACTAACATTGAAAAACATAATATTCCCCTTTTGTATAGATATAGATTGTTAGTACTTCTCAGTTTTCAAGAATTAGATAGATTGATCTCATTTAGAAAAAAGTAAACTTTAAATAGATTTAGTAAAAAACTTATGAATTCAAATGGATTTATTGCATTAGGAAGAGGAATTATGTGCCTTTTCTTACTAACTGTCTCACTGATGGTGCAGGCGGCAAATCCTGTAAAAGTAACCGGGCGTGTGACGGATACGACAGGCGAACTAATGATTGGCGTAACTATTCAGGAAAAGGGTACCTCCAATGGGACTATAACAGATGTGAATGGTACATATAATCTAACACTAACAACAAAAGATCCGATACTGGTAGTCAGCTATATCGGCTATCAGACACAGGAAAAGAAAGTAAACGGAACAGTACTCGATATTGTTCTGCAAGATGATGTGACAACATTGGACGAGGTACAGGTAGTCGGTTACGGTACCATGCGTAAGGTATCAGTGGTAGGTGCTCAGTCTACTTTGAAGATGGAGCATATCAAAGCGCCGGTTGCCAACATGAGTTCCATTCTGGCCGGTCGTATCTCCGGTTTGGTTGCCGTACAGCGTACAGGTGTTCCGGGACAGGACGACTCCGATATCTGGATTCGTGGTATCTCCTCTATGACTAACACAAACAAAGGACCGCTGATTCTGGTGGATGGTATCGAACGTGATTTCAAACAGTTGGATCCGGAAGACATCGAATCGGTAACTGTTTTGAAAGATGCGGCTTCTACAGCCGTTTATGGTGTACGTGGTGGTAATGGTGTTATCCTTATTACAACCAAACCGGGTGTGGTAAGCGAACCTAAATTCTCTGTCGACTATTATGAAGGTTTCACCCGTTTGACACGTATTCCTGACCTGGTAGATGGTTATGAATACATGGACGCTGTAAACGAAGCCTATAACAATACATACGGTGCTCCTTATTATTCTGAAAAGTATATTGAAAATACAAAGATGGCAAACGGTCTGATTCCCAATACAAGCAATGACCGTACCGTTAATAAATACCTTTATCCGAATGTAGACTGGATGAAGGAACTTTATAAGGACTACGGACGTAACCGCCGTGCAAACTTGAATGTTCGTGGTGGAGCTCCGAACGCTTCTTATTATATTTCACTCTCTTATTACGATGAATCCGGTTTGACAAAAACAGATTCTAAACAACCGTACAGCACAGAAATCTCTTACAACCGCTATAACTTCCTGACAAATGTCAATTTGAAAGCTACCAAAAAGACAACCATGGATGTGGGTGTGAACGGTTGGTTCTCAAGCGGTAACTATCCGGCTGTCAGCCTGAATGACATTTTCTCAAAAGCGATGATGATCAACCCGGTAATTTATCCGGTAGAATATCCGAATGGAAGCAATCCGGGCTTCAGCCAGTATCAGCGTGAATTCGACAGCCCCTATGTGACATTGACTCGTAGAGGTTATCAGACAGAATATAAGACACAGATCAACTCTAACCTGAAAGTAACACAGGAACTTGATTTCTGGAAATGGAGCAAGGGCTTCACAGCTCATGCCTTGATTGCATTTGACGTTCGCGCCAATCAGCAGTTGAGATATAAAGTAGACGACAGTACCTGGAAACCCGCCGGAAGAAAGAACGGTGACGTTTGGGTAGACGACGGCAACCTGTTTGATGAAGCAGGCAACCTGATTCTGCAGGAAGAGTATAAAGGTAACTCAACGGTTAATTTTGAAAGCGACAAGCAGGTGTATCGTACATTCTACGCAGAAGCTGCTTTGAATTATAAGAGAATATTTGGCGGTGTACACAACGTAAGCGGACTGTTGCTGTTTAACATGCGCGACTACCGCGATGCCAATGGCGGCAACCTGATCAGCTCATTGCCTTACAAACAGATGAGTCTTTCTTCCCGTCTTGCTTATTCATACAACGACCGTTACTTCATTGAAGGCAATATCGGATATACCGGTTCTGAGAACTTCTCTCCGGGACATCGTTTTGGCGTTTTCCCCGCTTTGGCAGTGGGTTGGGTTCCTTCAAATGAAAAATTCTGGGCACCGATTGCTCCGTATATCTCTTTCCTGAAATTCCGTTATTCACACGGTATGGTAGGTAGTGACAGCTTGGGTGATACCCGTTTTGGTTTCGAAACAGAGATCACCGGTAAGAACGGATATAGCAACTCTTGGTCACAAGGCGGTATCGGTATCAATAAATATGGTTACCAGGCCCGTTGGTGTACGATCCGTAAACAGGACTTAGGTATCGAAATCAACTTCTTGAACAACGACCTGGCATTTGTGTTCGACTTGTTTAAAGAACATCGTGACAAGATCTTTGTATCACGTAACAACTTGCCGCTCTATGCCGGTTTTGCCGTAAGCGCTTCCGGTAATGTGGGCGTCGTAGAGAACAAAGGATTTGAATCTTCATTCGAATACAATCATCAATTCGGTAAAGACTGGACGGTTTCTCTTCGCGGAAACTTCACCATGAACCAGGATGAGATTATCGAAAACGCAGAACCGACTCCGGCTTATCCCTGGTTGGAAAGAAGAGGTACCAACGTATTGGCAAGATTCGGATACATCGCTGAAGGTCTGTACTCAAGTGAAGAAGAAATTAAAGAAAGAAACATCACTCAGTTCGGTGAAACTTATCCGGGTCAGTTGGTTAAGCCGGGTGACATTAAGTACAAGGACTTGAATGGTGACGGTCACATCGATGAATACGATATGTGTAAGATCGGTCGTGGTGATGTACCTAAGTATTATTATGGATTCGGTGGTGACTTCCGTTACAAGAATATCGGTGTCGGAATCCTGTTCCAGGGAACTGCCGGTGCCGACCGTGTACTGGAAGGTTCAGGTATCCGTCCGTTCACCAGCTCAACCGGTGGTGGTACACTGTATGCCAACATCACAGACCGTTGGAGCAAGGATGATCCTACCAATGACAATGTGTTCTATCCGCGATTGGCATGGTCTTCTGCCGACCCGTCAAACATCAACAACTTCCAGACAAGTACCTGGTGGCAGAAAGACGTAAGCTTCTTGCGTTTAAAACAATTTACCGTTTCTTATTACTTCCCCAAAGCGTGGACAAAGAAGAGTTTCATAAGTGGTGGCCGATTCTATGTGATGGGATCTAACGTTCTTACCTTCAGTAAGTTCAAACTGTGGGATCCTGAGTTGAACACCAATAATGGTATTTCTTACCCTAATGTTTCTTCGTATACGATAGGTGTAGCTATAAACCTTTAAGAGAAAAGTGAATTTTAATTATTTTTTTATTTAGATTATGAAGAAAATTGTAAAAAGTATATTTATGGCTGCGCTGTCAATGATGGTATGCACATCTTGTGAAAGCTATTTTGACAGTGTCCCTTCCAATGTGATTTCTTTGGACGCAGTCTTTTCAAATCGGGGATTGGCACTGCAGTGGCTCTCCAACACCTACTCTTACTTGCCGGATGAAACCAGCCAGAACTATACGGGCGGTAGTGACGAGACAAGAGGTATCTGGACTCCTGCCTGTCTGGAGGCAAAGTTGCCATGGGACCAGTGTAACTCCAATCTAATCAACTTAGGTACTTTGTATCCTTCCACCGGTTATGTGGAGAATATGTGGAAAGCCTATTACAGAGGTATTCAGAAAGCCAATATCTACATGGCAAACATCGACCGTTGCACGGCTATGGAGGAATACGAACGCGTATGGTCTAAGGCAGAAGCACGTGCTTTGCGTAGCATCTATTACTACAACCTGTTCAAAATCTACGGTCCGTTTGTTATCGTAGGCGATGAAGTGTTCGATGTGGAAGGGGAAGTAGGTGCGATGATGCGTGAACGTAGCTCGGTAGACGAGTGTGTGGACTATATGGTAGGTGAATTCGATGCAATTCTGGCCGAAGGCAAACTGAAATCTCATTTTGGAGACGACGGTGCCATGAATCCGCAATTTGCCGGTAACATCACCAAAGAAGCGGTAGAAGCAATCCGTTCTGAACTTCTGCTGTATGCTGCCAGCCCATTGTTCAACGGCGATCCTTACTACAAAAATTTGACCAATAAGGATGGCAAGCATCTCTTCCCGCAGTCTTACAGTGCAGAAAAGTGGGAGAAAGCTAAAAAAGCTGCCGAAGATTTCATGAGAAACAATCCGGGTTTCCAACTATTGTATCTGGATAAGAAGGGCGCTGCATCAGACTTGGCAACTTCATGTCCATATACCTCTGTTACTCAGGCTTCATTGGGGCGTACGGAGAATACGGAAATGATTTTCTTCAGAACCGGATGTGATTGGAACATCTATTATACGATGACTCCGAAGCACAGCGGTATCACCAACGCTCAATCCGGTGGTGGTGCTTTGGCTGCACCTTTGCAGATGGTAGACCTGTTCTTCACAGAGAACGGACTCGATATCAGCAAAGACCCTGATTACTTTACTTACACAGATGACGATTTGACTGCACCGGGTGCTGCTGCTAAAATGACCAGCCAGACTGCTCATTCGAATCCGATCTCCAAGGTCGTTTATTTCAGACCGGATTCCAAGCATAAGATCATGAAACAGTTCTACAACCGTGAACCCCGTTTCTATGCCGCATTTACTTTCCAGAACCGTAGATGGGATTTGGATGATAAGCAGACTTATTACACCGACTTCTCTCTGAACGGAAACTCCGGTCAGGCAAAGAACGGACACGACTACCCGAGATCAGGTGTATTGGTACGTAAGAAAAGAACCAATGTTTCCGGAGTCAATTATTACGTTTACATCCGTCTGTCTGAGATCTATTTGAACTATGCCGAGGCATGTTGCGAAGTGAATGAACTGGGCACGGCTATTAACTATGTCAACAAGATCCGTGCGAGAGCCGGTATTCCGGAATACAAAGGTCAGTTGGCTGAAGATATGACTCCAACGGATAAACGCGGATTTACACGAATCGATCTGGGAACACTGGATCAGGATCTGGTAAGAAAGGTTGTTTATCGTGAACGTCTTCTTGAACTGGCCTTTGAGAACCAGCACTATTTCGATGTACGTCGTTGGGGTGTAGCCGATATGGCACAAGGTGACGGATGGGTTTATCCGGCATGGCACAATGGCGGTGAAGGTGGTGACATGGTAGGTTTTGATGTTACTGTCGACATGGCTTCAGACGATGCGGTAAATCCGTTGCTTTTCTACAAACGTAAAGTTTGGGAAACACGTATTTACTCCAAACGTATGAGCTTGTTCCCGATACCGCAGACTGAGATTAACAGAAACGCTCAGATTGTACAGAATACAGGTTGGGAAGTACAGTAATCGAGTGATTTCACTATAGAATAAAGTGTTGGATTTTTCATCTGAAATATTGATTGTTTAGTTTTTGAAACGGGAGAGAGTATGTTATAAACTCAATGCAGTGCCATTCGGCCATAAAAACGGATTGGTTTTACGACATACTCTCCACGTTTTAAATTATAGTTTAAGTTAAGAAATGAAGAAAAGGTATATTGCAACTATATTGTTTTTGGGTATTTTTTATTCAGTGTCGGCTGCTCTGAAAAAACAACCGGTAGACTATGTCAACCCTTTGGTGGGTTCTGATTCCAAATTTGAATTGTCAAACGGAAATACCTATCCGGCCATTGCCATGCCTTGGGGTATGAATTTTTGGACTCCTCAAACCGGAAGAATGGGAGAAGGATGGACCTATACGTATTCATCCGATAAAATCCGTGGATTTAAGCAGACACACCAGCCGAGCCCGTGGATTAACGATTATGGACAATTTTCCCTGATGCCGATTACCGGAAAGCCTGTTTTCGACCAGGATGCAAGGGCAAGCTGGTTCAATCATAAGTCAGAGATTTCCAAACCTTATTACTACCGTGCCTATTTGTCCGATTATGACATCGTGACGGAAATCGTCCCGACAGAACGGGCTGCCATGTTCCGGTTTACTTTCCCTGAGAACGAAAATTCATTCGTGGTAGTCGATGCGTTCGACCACGGATCGTATGTAAAGGTGATACCGGAAGAGAATAAGATCATCGGCTACACAACCAGAAACAGCGGTGGTGTGCCTGATAACTTTAAAAATTATTTCGTTATTGTTTTTGATAAGCCTTTTTCTTATAAGGCTGTAGTGGGAGGCAATGAGATTCGTAAAAATGAATTGGAGGCCAAAGAGAACCATGCCGGAGCAATTATCGGATTTGCCACAAAAAATGGAGAAACGGTAAAGGCACGCATAGCTTCCTCGTTCATCAGTTTTGACCAAGCCGAATTAAATCTGCAGGAGTTGGGCAACCTTTCATTCGAGCAGTTGCAGGCAAAGGGTGCGAAACGTTGGAACGAGGTATTGAGTAAGGTAGAAGTAGAATCTGATGATGAAGATCGTTTACGTACATTCTATTCATGCCTGTACCGTTCGGTATTGTTCCCTCGCATGTTGCACGAAATCGATGCGAAAGGAAATGTAGTACACTACAGTCCGCATAACGGAAAAATCCTGCCCGGATATATGTATACGGATACCGGCTTCTGGGATACATTCCGTTGCCTGCTTCCGTTCATCAATCTGGTTTATCCTTCTGTAGGCGCACAGATGCAGGAAGGTTTCCTGAATTCTTATCTCGAAAGCGGATTCTTCCCCGAGTGGGCGAGCCCCGGACACCGGGATTGCATGGTCGGCAACAACTCTGCATCCGTAGTAACCGACGCTTATATGAAAAATGTCATCAAGAAAGATCCGGAGAAGATGTACGAAGGTTTGCTGTACGGAGCCAACCATTCACATCCGTCGGTAAAATCTTCAGGCCGTCTGGCTTATAAGGAGTACAATGAGTTGGGTTACGTTCCTTACCATGTCAATCAGAGTGCTGCCCGTACATTGGAGTATGCGTATGACGACTGGTGTATCTATCAGATGGGTAAGAAGTTGAACCGTCCGGCAGAGGAGCTGGAAGTCTACAAGAAACGCAGCTTGAACTACAAGAACCTATTTAATGCACCTTTCAAACTGATGAGCGGCCGTGAGGCTAATGGAAATTTCCAACCCAACTTCGAACCGGTAAAATGGTGGGATGCCTTTACGGAAGGCAATAGCTGGCACTACTCATGGTCGGTATTCCACGATGTTCAGGGGCTGATCGACCTGATGGGTGGTGAGAAGACTTTTGTGAATATGCTTGATTCTGTATTTATCATGCCGCCTACATTCGGCGCCAATTCGGATACACGCGGAAGTCTTGTACACGAGATGCGCGAAATGCAGGTGATCGACATGGGACAGTATGCACACGGTAATCAGCCTATCCAGCACATGATTTATCTCTACAACTATGCCGGTGAGCCGTGGAAAGCTCAATATTGGGTGAGAGAGGTGATGAATCGCCTGTATACACCCGCTCCTGACGGATATTGCGGCGATGAAGACAACGGTCAGACATCAGCATGGTATGTTTTCTCAGCTTTGGGATTCTATTCGGTTTGTCCGGGTACCAATCAGTATGTCATGGGTGCGCCTTTATTCAAAAAAGCGGTTATTCACTTGGAGAATGGAAAGAAAGTTCAGATTTCCGCTCCGGAGAATAGCGATGAGAACCGTTTCATACAGGAAGTCAAATATAACGGAAAGAATTATACGAAGAATTTCCTGGATCATGATGCGCTGCTCAAGGGTGCCGATATCCGGTTCCGCATGGGCAATAAACCCAACACGAAGCGTGGCATCAACAAAGCCGATTATCCCTATTCATTGTCAAATGAAAAATAATTTAATAATATGAAGAAGATTCTATTATCAGCGTCTTTTCTTCTGATTACAGGATATATGTTTGCCACGGATTTGATTTCCGGGCAAACATATAGGCTTTCCTTGGGAGAAAAAGTCTTATCTGTAAAAGATGCCTCTTTGGCCGATAATGCAGATGTAGTCGGTTGGACGGAAACGAATGTGAACGCCCAGCGTTGGGTACTTGCATCCGGAGACGGAAACGGCTATCGGTGGACGAATGCCTATAGCGGCCGGTATCTTGCCTGTCGGGGAAATGTGGCTTCCGGATCGGCGGTTTGCCAGTCGGCTTCCGGCGCATCGGCTGCTACGTGGGAGATTGTGCCGGTTGAAAACAAGACTGATTTATATTACATCACTCAGTCCGGACTTTATTTGGAAGTGGCCGACCTGACCACAGACGGAGTGAGCGCACGGCTGAGCACCAAGAAAAGCGGCACATCCGCCGAACGGCAGATGTGGAAACTTGAAGCGGTAGAAGCACAACCGAATTATCTG
>CAVCAX010000078.1:0-8947 GCA_963599995.1 Coprobacillus sp. CAG:698 | reverse complement strand
CTCGGGATGCCATGATGGAAGGCTGGAAGAAGAGCTACTACAACAGCACCAAAGGACGTTTGGGCGACGGTGGCTTCTGGGGAGATGCCGAGATGTTCGAAGTGGTTCTTGATGCTTACGAGGTGACGGGAGACATTCAGTACAAGACCATGTTCGATAAACTGCATGCCGATTTCCTCAGACGGCAGGGCAGCAATTGGGAATCCAATGATTTTAATGATGATATAGCTTGGATTGTAATCGCCAGCGTACGCGGTTATTTGCTGACCGGCAGACAAAGCTACCTGGATGTGGCAAAATCCAACTTCGATATGATGTACGAGCGGGCGGCTGTCCTTCCACATGACATGCTCATCTGGAATGCAACTGAGAATCCGAATGGAACCAACTCTTGTATAAACGGACCGGCTGAAGTGGCAGCCTGTTATCTGGCAATAGCAACAGGAGATGAGAGCTACTATGAAAAGGCCCGGAAAACATACGCAGCACAACGCGAATATTTATATAAACCCTCCACAGGACAGGTATACGACAGTTTCACCTGGCAAAAAGGAGTTCCTTCAAAATACAATACGTGGGCGTCAACCTACAATCAGGGTACTTTCCTGGGTGCTGCCGTGATGCTGTACAATCATTACGGAGACGAGCAGTACAAAGAGGATGCCCGAATGATCATGAAGTACACCCGCGAACAGATGTGTAACGAATTCGGTATCATTAAAGCCTGTCAGGGAGTTGTTGACGGTGAAGGAAAACTGGTCGGGGATTTGCCCGGATTCAAAGGTATCCTTATGCGTTACGTACGCCGCTTCATGGTCGATCTGTATCAGCCGGACTGTGCCGGATGGCTGGCGGCCAATGCTTTCCAGGCATACAACAACCGGAATTCTGACGGAGTATCCTGTACGGCTTGGCTGACAAAGACCGTGGAAGAGTACACGACTTCTGTCCCTTATACCAATTACAACAAAGACCCGTTCGGACCTTCTACGGCTGTCTCTGCTGCTGTCAACTCATACGTGGGCGCCAAAACCGTCCGTAAAGATGCTTTTGCAGGAATAGAAGCTGAGAATTTCGATTACCTGAAAGGCGTTTATACATTGTCGGCAGAAGGAGTCGATTCTCCGGTAATGGGAGGTGATAACATGGCTGCAGGTGCATATACCGGATACCGTAACGTCGATTTCGGACCTTATTACGCCAAGAGCATTGAATTTAAAGTGTTGCCTCAAAGAGCGAACAGCAAAATCGAAGTTCGCCTGGACAATCCGGATGGCGAATTGTTAGGTTCGCTGACTCTGCCGAGCGAACAGACCTGGCAGACGGTTTCACTGGAATTGTCGAAACCGTTGGACGGCATGCATACCATTTATCTGAAATATACCCGGGGAACCGGTACAGCCAAATTGCAGATCGATAACTTCCGGTTCAAACAAGAAGGTTATACTTCACAGGATGTCACCGATAACGGTGGAGTACTTACTACTTCCATCGTGGCTGGCGGCAACTCGGTGGCCGGTGCGGTCATCGACAATCAGGTGACCACCGCACTTACCGGTACGGTTTCCGGCGATGTCTGGATTCAGTATCAGTCACCTTATCCGGTGGTGCTGAAAGGGTATGCGCTGACCGCTGCGGAAGGAACGCAGGAAGGAGATCCCAAATCCTGGAAATTGCAGGCTTCTGCAGATGGCGAAAAATGGATCGACATAGACACTCAAAGCAATCAGACGTTTGAGGCACGTTATCAGAAAAAACAGTATGATACGTCCGTAACGGGGGCTTATACATATTTCCGCTTGTTCGTTTCTGAAAGACAAGGCAGCGGCAACCGTTTCCAACTGGCCGAATGGCAACTGTTCGGTGCGGCTTTGGCCGACAAGTGCATTACTACCGACGGGGGAAAGGTTTCTGCACTTTACACTGACGGCGTTGAGAAACTGTTTGATAAGGATGCGGCTTCTGTATACCGGGTAAACGCTTCGGATTTTTGGGTAGAATATGAAGCGGAGTCTGCCTATACTCCTCTATCTTATAGCATCACTACTGGAGACGCTTCGGAGAGTGATCCTAAGTCATGGATTCTGTATGCCTCCAAAGAGGGTACTACCTGGATCAAACTGGATGAGAGAACCGGACAGCTGTTCCCTTATCGCGGAGCTACTTATACCTATTCGTTCGCTACCTCTCCTGCAACAATAGATCCTGAGTATACTTATTTCAGACTGCAGGTTACCGAGAACAATGGGGCGCAAGATACCCGTTTGGCAGAGTGGCAGGTGATAGGGGGATATGTGCCTCAGACTTTTTATAATGACATTACGGCCAATGGCGGTGAACTGACCTCTTCATTGAACGAGCCTGTCAATTCAGGGGCATTGAAAAAACTGACGGATAATGACGGAAATACATTCTATACTTTCGGCGGTGCCACTACACCGTGGATTGAGTATAAATCATCCATAGAAGTTAAACTGAAAGGCTTTGCAATTGTATCTGCCGATGATGCGACCAAAGATCCGGTCAAGGTTAAACTTGAATACAAAGGTCCCAATGATACCAGCTTTAGAAGAGCGTTCAGAGGAGAGGTGAATTTCACGAAAAGAAACGAGCGTATTTATGTTCAGCTTTCCAGAATATATTCCGGAGTATGTTTCCGTCTGACAATCGAGACCGTCTCCGGTGAGGGTAGTGAGGCTAAAATAGCCGAACTTGAATTGTATGGTAATGGAATTCTGAACGATGATTTGACTTCGGGAGCTACGATCACTCCTCAGTATGAGAGTGAAAACTCGGTAGAGACGGCTGACAAGCTGATCGATAAAAATATAAATTCCAAATATTGCGGTCCGTTCACTGCTCTGACTTCATGGATTTGCTGTGAATTGCCACAAGCCGCCAAGGTGAATATGTATAGCCTGACTTCCGGAAATGACAATGCAGGACGCGATCCGAAAACATGGGTTTTGGAAGCTTCCAATGACGGAGAGGATTGGGTGACTATCGATTCCCGTTCCAATCAGTTGTTCAGCGACCGGCAGATTACTCAGTATTACACGTGCAATCCGGAAGGAGAGTCCTATTCTTTCTACCGTCTGTTCGTATCGGAGAATAATGGAGAGAGTATGCTCCAGTTGTCCGAATGGCAGATGTTTGCAATAGCGAGTGTAGGAGTTAAATCCGAAACGGTTATTGACTCTTGGGCAGGTATCCGCATGACGGACAATGAATTGTATGTAGAGGTGCCCGAAGCCGCACAAGTACAGGTTTATGACCTTGCCGGAATGCTGGTGCAGAGTGTCAAAGTGCCATCCGGTACTTCCTGTATCCCAGTGGCTGATCTGAATGAAGGCATGTACATTGTACGGATACAGCTCTCTAACCGGACAATATCTCAGAAAGTAATAAAATGATAATAGGTGATTTTAATAGAAATCATAACTGTAATAAGAATATCATGAGGAAGCATTTTATAGGCATGGTGATAGGTGCAGTGCTTTTGCACGCTCTTCCTGCCGTTTCTCAAACGGGTAACGAATGGGACGATGTGACCGTGACTCAGGTAAACCGGGAAGCGGCTCATACACTTTCCATACCTTATGCGAGTGAGGCGGATGTAGCGGATGATGCGATGGAGTCATCTCCCTATTTCCTGTCGCTGAACGGGACCTGGAAGTTTAAATGGGTTCCGGATCCTTCTCAGAAACCTGCCGGTTTTTATGATCCTTCCTATGATGTAAGTGGTTGGGACGACATAGAGGTCCCTTCCACGTGGCAGGTGTACGGGGTCCGTCATAACAAATCCTGGGACAAACCCCTCTACGTGAATACCGGTTATCCGTTTACTTACAATTCGGACACTTACAGCGTGATGGCCGACCGTCCTTCCGACTGGACTTACAACAACCAGATGAAGAATCCGGTGGGCAGCTATCGTCGTGAGTTTGTTCTGCCTTCCGGCTGGAACAACCGGAATGTCTATGTCCGTTTCAATGGTGCCGGTCATGGATACTATTTGTGGGTAAACGGTCAGTATGTGGGCTATTCGGAAGATTCCTATCTTCCTTCGGAATTTGATATCACCCCTTATCTTCAGTCGGGGAAAAACGTGATTGCCGCACAGGTATACCGTTTCACCAGCGGTTCTTTCCTGGAATGCCAGGACTATTGGCGTTTCACCGGTATCCACCGCGATGTCTTCCTGTGGTCGGCTCCCAAGACTCAGATCCGCGATTATTTCTTCACAACGGATTTGGACGATACGTACACGGATGCAAGAGCACGTGTGGCGATCGACTTGAGCGGTACCAAATTGGCTCAAGGAAAGTTGGAAGCTAAAATCATGGACAAAGGCGAGGTTGTGGCAGAGGTGAGCAGATCAGTCTCTTCCATCCGTCAATACGTATTGTACATGAATGTCACCAACCCGAAGAAGTGGAGCGCCGAGACCCCTAATCTGTACGATCTGGTCCTGACGTTGAAGGACGGTTCCGAGACCGTCGATATCCGTGGCGGCAAAGTGGGCTTCCGCGAGGTCAGTGTCCGCAAGGACGGTGCTTTGCTGATCAACGGGCAGCGGATGGTATTCCATGGCGTGAACCGTCATGACCATAGCGAGATCAACGGCCGTACGGTTTCCAAAGAAGAGATGGAGAATGACATCCGTCTGATGAAAAGACTGAATATCAATGCAGTCCGTACCTCCCATTACCCCAACAATCCGTACTTCTACGACTTGTGCGACAAGTATGGTATTTATGTGCTGGCAGAGGCCAATGTGGAGTGTCACGGCAATATGGGACTTTCCCATGTGGAACTGTTCAAGAAGCCGATGGTCGAACGTTCCGAGAACCATGTGAAGTGGTTGCGCAACCATGTCTCTATTTTCATCTGGTCTTACGGTAACGAATCCGGAAACGGAAACAATTTCGAATCCGTGGAGAAAGCGATCAAAGCACTGGATAAGACACGTCTGACACATTACGAGGGCAACAGCCAGTGGAGTGACGTGACCAGTACGATGTATGCCAATTATGACCACATAAAGAACATCGGTGTGGAACGGGAAAACCAGTACAAGAGCGGTCAGAATCCCCGTCCGCATATCCAGTGTGAGAGTAGCCACGCCATGGGAAATGCCATGGGAAGTGTGCGCGATCTGTTCGACCTGTACGAACATTACCCCGCCCTGACCGGCGAATTTATCTGGGACTGGAAAGACCAGAGCCTGAAGATGGATGTCCCGGGCAAAACGGGTGAGACTTACTGGGCTTATGGCGGCGATTTCGGTGACAAACCGAATGACGGTAATTTCTGTACGAACGGTCTTATTTTTGCCGATTATTCGATTTCTGCGAAGTCATATAATACGAAGAAGATCTACCAGCCGGTTGATTTCTCCTTGAAGGAGGACAATAAGACCTTTGTTCTGAAGAGCAAGCTGGCCTTTAAGACCCTCGATTATCTGAACATAACATATTCCGTATTGGAAGACGGCAAAGTGATAAAGACGGGAACCATCGGTGATGTGGCCATCCCTGCCGGTGAAACGATGGAGGTGGCTATCGATGCGCTTCCCAAGGAGATCAAGGAGGATGCCGACTATTTCATCCGTTTCAGCGCGACCCAGAAGGAATCCACGTGGTGGGCGGAAGCCGGCTATGAGGTTGCTTCCGAACAGATTCAGCTGAGAAGCGCCCGGAAATCTCCTTACCGGGTGGCAGAGAAAGGCAGTCTGTCCGTAGAGCAGACAGCGAAAGCTATCACTGTGACGGGTACTAACTTTAAAGCAGTCTTCTCCGCAACTTCCGGTACATTGGAAAGCTATGTCCTGAACGGTAAGACGATTATTTGCGAACCGTTGAAACTGAATGTGTTCCGTGCGCCTACCGATAACGACAAGACGCATGCGGCCGATTGGGACAACATGGGTTTGAGAAACTTGAAAGTGAAAGCGGGTACCTGGGAGGTGAAAGAGTCGGATGCTAAAAACGCAGTCGACCTGAGCATTACCAATGTGTATACGGCTACACTTCCTTATACATTTACCACTCAGGTCTCCTTTAAAGTGATGGACGACGGTACGATTTTCGTCAGCTCGGTGATCGACCCGACCATCAAGAATGTCGTTCTTCCCAAAATCGGTTATGTACTGGAGATGCCCGAAGGCTTCGAGGACTTCACGTGGTTCGGCCGCGGTCCGTGGGACAGCTATGCAGACCGTAAGGAAGCCTGCTTCGAAGGGGTATACAACAGTACGGTTGCCGAACAATGGACCGGTTACGTCATCCCGCAGGAGATGGGCAATAAGGAAGAGGTTCGCTGGATGGGCATTACGGATGCCGACGGCGTAGGCGCTCTGTTCATCGCTCCGGACAAGATGGCTGCTTCGGTGGCTCACTGGCGCGCAAGCGATATGTATGTCAACCGTAACAACCGGGTGAAACATCCTTATCAGATGAACTTCAGAAAGAATACCGTTGTCTGTCTGGATGCCCGGAACCGTGCGTTGGGAAATGCCAGCTGCGGTCCGGATGTGAGAGACATGTATGAACTGAAAGCCGAGAATACGATTTTCAATTTCATCATCTCTCCGATTGCCGGAAAGAGCAGCAACGACCAGCTCTCCGAGCAGGGCAGAATCTCGAGTCCGGTTTGTTCGCCTGTAAAAATAGAGCGGGATGCCAAGGGAAATGTCATTCTGTCAACGGCAACCGAAGGCGCCACTATCTATTATCGTGTAAACGATGGAGAATTCCGGCAGTACAATGAACCGGTGAATATGGCTCAGGGTGGAACAGTCACAGCTTATTGCAACCGTACCGGATATTTTGAGAGCATGCAGACTTCCATGGAGGTCAATCTCTTCGTGGATAAGTCCCAATGGAAAGTCATCGGCTGCTCCAGTCAGCAAGGAGGAGGCGAAAAGGTTGAGAATGCGATCGACGGTGATGAATCCACCATCTGGCACACGCAATACGGCAACAATGAACCGTCACACCCTCATGAGATTGTCGTGGATATGGGACAGACTTACCGGGTGGATGAGTTCATCTACCAGGGAAGAAAAGACGGTTCTAACGGACGGATAAAGGAGTATGAAGTCTATTTCAGCAACAGTCCGGCCGTATGGGGAGCTCCGGCTGCTACGGGCGTATTTCCCGATACGCCCGATCCTCAGCATGTGAAAATCACCTCCAAGCCGGCTGCACGTTACTTCAAGTTGATAGCCAAGTCCGAAGTAAACAACAGAGCATGGACTGCTGTCGCCGAGTTGGGTATCGAAGCATCTGCCATTGTCGATCCGGAAGAGGTAACCTGTGATAACCTGACTTCCGGTCAGAAGTATTATATAAAGGATGTAGCTTCCGGACTGTATTTACAGTGGAAGCACGATACCGGCAGCAACTATGAAGGCGAATTCTGCATCAATCCTTTAAACCGCAATGATGAGACTTTTATGTTCACCTTTTCTAAAGTAAACGGTTTTACCTCTTTTTATACGATTTTGGTCGACGGTAAATACATGAATAAAGGAGAAGGCGGCTGGAGATGCGGTGTCGGTTCGGTAACCGATAACAAAGACGGATGGATACAGCTGGAGACGCAGGATGACTGTACGCAGAAAATGCGTGGCATGTGGCAGACCTCCAAATATTTCAATTTAGACAGACATACGGCAGGTTCATATATTTATGCCGACAAGGCGGCTGGCGCATTGTTCGCGTTGGAGAGATTCAATGAGGTGAGCATTATTCCGGTGGATGATGTTTCCGGAGTCTCGGTCTATCCGGCCATTACCGATGGGGAGATCGTTGTACGCACCTCGGGCAAAGCTGCCATAAAGGTGATGAATATGGGCGGGGTTACCTTGGCGGACTATCGGTCGGAAGGTGAACTTACGATTGGAATGAATTACGCCAATGGTATGTATTTAGTGGGGGTGGAGACTGAGAACCTCCCCCAGATGGCTACTTATAAGATTATGTTATATAGATAAATTTTTGTTAATCCTATTTATTAATTAAATCGAATCGGAAAAATGAGAAAATTACTATTCTTTTTGTTTTTGTTCGTATTGTCTTTACCCGGTCAGGGGAAGGATATACGTATTTTAGCTATTGGTAATAGCTTTTCAGAGGATGCTGTCGAACAGTATCTGTATGAATTGGCTCTTGAAGGCGGTGATAACTTGATTATCGGAAATGCCTATCGGGGCGGACAGGGTTTTGAGTCCCATTGGAGAGTGGTTGAGAACAACACCGCAGATTTTGAATACCGGAAGGTAGTGGATGGAAAAAGAACGAACACTAACCGCAAAACCCTTGAAGAATGTGTGAAAGACGAACCTTGGGATTACATCACTTTCCAACAGGTAAGTCAGGATTCGGGAAGACCGGAAACGTATGAGCCTTATTTGGGTAATTTGCTGAACTATGTGAAAGGTCTTGTCTCTAATAAGGATGTGAAATACGGATTGCATCAGACATGGGCCTATGCAAAGAACTCTACTCATGGTGGCTTTGCCCACTATGACAGAGATCAGATGAAGATGTATCAGGCTATCGTGGATGCTGTAAAGCAGGGCAAAGAGAACCACAGTGAGATCACTTTTATCGTTCCTGCCGGTACAGCTATCCAGAATGGCCGTACGAGCTTCATTGGAGATAACTTCAACCGTGACGGATACCACCTTGACTATGGAATGGGACGTTATACGGCAGCTTGCACATGGCTCGAAGTGATTACAGGTCAGAACCCCGTAGGCAAAAAGTATAAACCGTCGTCTGTAAACGATGTAGTGGCTATGGTTGCTCAAGAGGCTGCTCATGCTGCTGTATTGGCACCGGATAAGGTTACTTCATTGGAAAATGTAGGTTATGACGGTGATAATGCAACGAAGCCTGCTGCTGTGAATGTGAACCTCGGATCAAGCAGTGCCTCTGAT
>CAVCAX010000077.1:618-4878 GCA_963599995.1 Coprobacillus sp. CAG:698 | reverse complement strand
AATATATACTGCGCGACAGTAAACAACGTCTTTGGCTGAGTGGTGAAACAGGACTGAACGTATACATAGAAAATAAGGACGGCTTAACCGCCTGTCCCATATTACCTAAAACCTGCCCACTAAGGTATAAAGCAATCAATATCATATATGAAGCACAAAACGGCTTTTTCTGGATAGGAACGCGAAGCGGACTTTTCCGTTTTGACGAAAGCAAAAAAGAGTATAAGCTATATACCACAGCCAACGGGCTTCCCAACAACGTCATTCATGGAATATTGGAGGATGAATCCGGCAGACTGTGGCTGAGCACGAACAAAGGATTGAGCTGTTTTCAGCCCGAAATAGAAAAATTCCGTAACTACACAAACAATGACGGGCTTCAAAGCAACCAGTTTACTAATAATGCCTATTATCAGGCAGCAAACGGACAAATGTTTTTTGGCGGTATCAACGGCATTACCACATTCCGTCCGGAGCAGATATTGGATAATCCGTATACTCCTCCGGTTGTTATCACCCAATTACATCTGTTCAATCAAATAGTTTCCCCGAACGACGATACCGGCATATTGCAGAAGAACATCAGTGACACGAAAAGCATCACATTGTCAAGCAAACAGTCTATGTTCTCACTGAACTTCGTTGTTTCAAATTACATATCGGGCAATCATAACACATTTGCCTATATGCTGAAGGGGTATGATAAGGAGTGGTACTATTCCAATACTCTGCGTACAGTATCTTACTCCAACCTACCGGCAGGAACTTACCACTTCCTTGTAAAAGCCGCCAACTGTGACGGAAAATGGAATGAAACGCCGACTGAACTGGAAATCGTAATACTGCCCGTCTGGTACAAGACGTGGTGGGCCATCCTGCTATTCATCATCGCCTTTATCTCCGCCACTATATTCATATTCAGATACTTTTGGATGCGTAAAAGCATGGAAACGGAACTCCGGATGGAACGTGTGGACAAAGAGCGCCAGAAAGAGATGAATGAAATGAAACTGCGCTTCTTCATCAACATTTCCCATGAGTTACGCACCCCGCTTACCTTAATACTCGCTCCGGTACAGGAAATGCTGGACAAGGTGAGCGACCGGTGGCTGCATAAGCAACTGGAACATGTTCAGAAAAACACCAACCGATTGCTGCACCTGGTGAATCAACTGATGGATTATCGACGTGCCGAATTGGGAGTATTCAATCTGAAAGTCAGACCTAATCCGATATATAATGTAATTGAAAAGAATTTCCTATTCTACGACCGTCTGGCACAGCGCAAACAGATTGCCTACAACCTCGATTCTAATGTAGAAGGACGCTCGATTCTATGCGATCCGGATTATATGGAGCTCATTGTAAACAATCTGCTTTCCAATGCTTTCAAATATACCGGAGAGGGTAAAAGCATCACTGTGACGCTGAAAGAAGAAAACCGTGAACTGCTTCTTCAAGTCAAAGACACCGGAAACGGAATTCCCATAGACAAACAAGGAAAGATATTCGAACGTTTCTACCAGATAGACAATGAACATTTGGGAAGCGGCATCGGGCTGTCACTGGTACAACGGCTTGTAGAACTGCATCATGGACGTATCGAACTGGAAAGTGAAGAAGGGGTCGGAAGTACTTTCTCCGTCTACCTGCCCACTGAAGAATCGGCATACCTTCCGGAAGAGAAACAGAATACATCCGACTCCATCAAAGAAGAAAGAGCCTATACCACCAATAACCGGGACATGTATGTTATCGATACAGAAGATGAAACCGTAGAGGATACAATAGTAAAAGAAGGAGAGCGTAAAGAAGTCATTCTGATTGTAGAAGACAATACCGACATCCGCCAATACCTTAGCGAAGAGTTGGGCAAGAGTTATTATATATTGAGTGCAGGTAATGGCGAAGAGGCGTTATCCATTGTGAAAGAACAAGAAGTAGACCTTATACTGACCGATGTCATGATGCCCGTAATGGACGGATTGCAGCTATGTAAACAGATAAAGCAGAATCTGCGTACCTGTCATATACCTATCATAATGCTGTCTGCCAAGGCCGATTTGAAAGAGCAGTTGGAAGGACTGCAGGTAGGTGCGGATGACTATATCCCCAAACCTTTCTCGATGATAATGATCAGCACAAAGATTAAAAACCTGTTCCGTACGCGTTACAGAGCTATCAAGCACTACTCCCACTCCCTGGAAGTAGAACCCGAAAAGGTCGCACTCAATCCGCTGGACGAGGAACTGCTGAAAAAGGCGGTAGAGATAGTAGAAAAGCATATAGATAATGTGGAGTTTTCCACCAATGATTTCGCACGTGAAATGTGCATGAGCCGTTCTAACCTGCACATCAAGATGAAAGCGCTGACGGGAGAATCGACCAATGATTTTATCCGCAAAATACGCTTTAACCGGGCATGCAAGCTATTGCAGGAAGGCCGGTATAGCGTATCCGAAATCAGTGGAATGGTCGGATTCAACACCCCGTCTTATTTTGCCACCAGCTTTAAGAAATACTTTGGCTGCCTGCCGTCAGAATATGGGAAATAGATGTTCAAACAGAATATAAGAGAATTCTACGAAGAGTGTGTACCCTAACTCTCCCGTTAATAGAACCACCCTTACTACAGCTATCTGTGACAAGGGTGGTTTTTATGTTTCAGGTATTTTCATACACCTACTTTTATGAGTGATAGCACTCGCCCGAGATAGTAATCAAGGAAAAGTAGCAGTAGCCATATTAGTGTCGAAAAGAAATAACTGACAAGAAAAGAGTGTATTTTATACAAATTTGAGAGTTCTTTATACAAAAATGAAACTACTTTCCTATTTAGTAATAATTCATTTGACATTACTGCAAGCGGTTTTCACATCAACCGAGTACTTTTGCTTGCGTTGACTTAGAATCATTTCAAGAACAATATAACATGAAAAAGCAACTTTTTATTCTTTGGATATTCTGCTTGGCGGTGATTACCATGCAAGCCGGAAATATCAACTGCATACACGAGAATGTACGGGAAACTCCGTATCCGCAACAGGGACACACTTTATATATAAACCCCTCACCGCTATTAGTACCCAAAAGCATCAAACAATCGGACTATTTACAATTCAACTTGTCCAGAAGTAAGGACTTCTCGGATACAAGTACCGTTTTGTCACAGCCCAAACCCTGGTGCATGTTCAATCCGCATAAGGTATTGGAAAACGGCACATGGTACTGGCGTGTACGCTCAGTAAGCAAAGAGGGTAAAGAATTTCCCTGGAGCGAGGTCTACAGTTTCACCGTAACCGCTGACGTCCCCCTATTCGTCACTCCCGAAGTCAATGTTTTCTTGAACAATATACCCCATGCATACCCCCGTATTTATTGTTTTCTGAACGATAACCTGGAGAAAGCACGCAAAGAAGTACGCTCAAATCCGGAATTCGAGAATATGATTACCGATTCACGGAATGCGCTCAGTTCAAATTACACCAACGACACCAAGCCATACAGACAAATCACCCGTATGTCTGCAGAATGTGACAATCTGAATACCGCCTACCAAATGCTCCAATTGGATGTATACGCAAAGAAAATGGTACAAAATGTACGTTGTCTGTTGTCTGTGGAACCCGATAAAAAAGTTATCGGCAACGACTTCAATGCGGGTGAACTGATTTATACATTGGCATGTACCTACGAAAACTGTTATGACCGTTTCAGTCCGCAAGAACGGAAACAGATAGAAGACATCATCATGGATGTACTTTCGCTCTATTATAAGAAACATATAGTAGAAAACGAAGAAACCCATATCTTCGACAACCATTTCTGGCAATTCGCATTCCGGCATTTCATGCAGGCGGCATTAGTGATGTACGATAAATATCCGCTTGCCAAAGAATACCTGGAATACAGTTACGAGCTATGGACGGCACGCGCTCCGGCATCCGGTTTCAACCGCGACGGCTCGTGGCACAACGGGACGAGCTATTTCAGCGCCAACGCCGTTACCTTAGCTTATGTCCCTACCCTGTTCAGCTATCTTACGAAGACAGACTTTATGCAACACCCTTGGTATAAGAACGCCGGTCTTGCCATGTTGTATAGCTGGCAGCCCCAGTCCTTAAGCGCCGGTTTCGGTGACGGACATGAGAAAAACAACGGTAAGCCTCTGCGCATCCGCAGCGCTTTTGCCGACTTCATGGCACGTACCACCGGAGATCCTTATGCCACCTGGTATTCGTCTATCAACGACCGTTATAA
>CAVCAX010000077.1:0-608 GCA_963599995.1 Coprobacillus sp. CAG:698 | reverse complement strand
GGAGTCTGAAACACGGCTCTACCGCATGGCATGTGGCAAACAACGCCCCCAACAAGCCGAATTACCGGTGAATGCCCCCAAAGCCGTATGGTTTAAAGACACCGGTGAAATGATAGCCAACAGCGACCTGAAAAACTATAAATATAATATCAGCCTCAGCTTCCGTTCCAGTCCGTTCGGTTCCGGTAGCCATACACATTCCAACCAGAACGCATTCAACCTGCATTACGGTGGTAAGGCCATTTATCACGCAGTAGGTCATTATATGAACTTTGCCGATCCGCACAATCTGTTGTCTTACCGCAACACGCGTGCCCACAACACCTTGTTGGTAGATGGTATCGGACAGCCGTTCACCACACGTGCATACGGGAATATAACGCGCATGTTCAACGGGGAGCACATATCATACGCTTTGGGAGACGCATCCAACGCCTATTGCGGCATCAGTGAATATCCCATGTGGCAGAAAAACTTCGCCAATTGCCAACTTGAGCAGTCACGGGAAAATGGTTTTGGAGAAACTCCTCTGAAGAAATATCGCCGTCATATACTCCTGTTGCACCCCAATATTGTGGTTATCTACGATGAACTGGAAGCCGCCAAGG
>CAVCAX010000076.1:0-2248 GCA_963599995.1 Coprobacillus sp. CAG:698 | reverse complement strand
GATAGACAATGTATACAAAATGAAATCTCTCTTCCCCGAAGAGAAAGCTGCCAGACTATCCGCCAAGAACCTGGAACTTATCGAAGAGATTGCTGACCGCACCGCATTCATCAAAGAGCATGTAGATGCTATGGTGGAGGCCCGTAAGGTAGCAAACAAGATAGAGAGTGAACGCGAAAAAGCCATTGCTTATCACGATACCATCGTGCCGGCTCTGGAAGAGATCCGCTACCACATCGACAAACTCGAACTCATTGTCGACAATCAGATGTGGACACTGCCCAAATACAGAGAATTGTTATTTATCAGATAGAGGTGAAGTAATGAAGAAACAGTGATCAGTGATAAGCAATTGCGCTATACAGGACGCATGACACGAATCATATCACTGATCGCTTATCATTATTTTCTATTTCTTTTGTTGGTTGTTTTAAGTTTGCAGGGAGGATTGCCGTGAGGCAATCCTCTTCTTTTTCCCTATTCTATAATCTTAGCATCTTCTATATCATCCGATACAGGTCTCTGCGGTTTACGACGGGTAAACTTAAACCAATTGATCAATTCGGAAACGGCATAAACCAAACTGCTGATGCCGATAATCATAAATGCCGTATTGCGTGCTCCCGTGGGATTGAACAGTGCTACAATACCGGCAAGCAGGATCAGAGACGGCACCACATAGAATGCGGCGGGCACCACTGTCCAACGACGCGCCATTGAAAGCGAAGCAATCTGTTGCACGCCACCCAAAATCAGGATGAACCCCAAAAGGAACATCAGCACATCGGCAAAGAAAGCCGGCATTATGATCAGCCAAAGGCCGAAAAGCAAGCTACCCGCTCCTTCTATCGGAAAACGGTGTGGCATGCCTTCCTCGGATTTCACTCCAAAGTAGCTGATGATGGAAATCAAACCGGGGATAAGAAACAACGCCCCAAGTGTAATCACAAGATACTGCACGGCAACATCCGGCCAGAGAACAAGTACCAAACCGATAATCAATGCACAGACAATACGGATAAGAGAATAATTCATCGTTTTCATAATTTTCTATCTATTTTTAACAGGCCTCAGCCCAATCCTTTTGCGAATATACGGACTATTTTTACAATGCACTTTCCAGTATTTCCTTGGCAACCTTACCTGTCACATCTCCATTCTCGCCGTATTTTACTCCGCGGGCATTGAATCGCCGTTCTATTTCGTCAATGGTCTCTTTGCCGATGCCCTCCTCGCTTAGCCGGGTGGTCAGCCCCAATGAACGGAAAAACTCTTCCGTGCGCCGGATGGCCTCATCGATACGTTCTTCCCGCGTGCCGGAAGCAATCCCCCATACCCTTTCACCGTATTGCAGTATCTTATCTCCTTTTGATTTGCGCAGTACGCGTAAAGTGGCCGGATAGACGATAGCCAGGGTATGGCCGTGTGTCAGACCGTGCAGAGCGGTCAGTTCATGACCAATCATGTGGGTGGCCCAGTCTTGCGATACTCCCATGGCAATGAACCCGTTCAATGCCATCGTAGCCGAAAGCATAAAGTCTGCCATCAGCTGATAATCATGCTGGTTCTCACGGATTTTCGGTGCAATCTCTACGAGTGTCTGCAAGATGCCCTCCGCCCAACGGTCCATCAGACGGCTTTGTCCCGGAGTCGTCATATACTGTTCTACCACATGCACAAAAGTATCGGCAATGCCGCAAGCCACCTGATGAGGAGGCAATGTAAACGTTACTTCAGGGTCGAGAATCGAGAACAACGGATAATTGGCATAAAAAGGAAACTTCTCCTTTGTTTCGCGTCTCGATATGACAGCACCGTTATTCATCTCAGAGCCCGTAGCAGGCAAGGTAAGTACGGTAGCAAGAGGCACAGTCTCCGTTGCAGGACGTCCGGCTGTCACTAAATCCCAGGCATCACCTTCATACAACAATCCGGCAGAGATCAGTTTCGTTCCGTCGATCACCGATCCGCCGCCCACTGCCAGCAGATAATCCACCTTATTCTCTTTTCCTAAAGCAATCGCTTTTCTCAATGTCTCAATGGCCGGATTGGGTTCTATTCCCCAAAACTCTACGGTAAAATACCCTTTAAGGGCATCTTTCACCTGTTGATATACTCCATTCTTTTTCACGCTTCCTCCGCCGAAAGTGATCATGATCCGTTTATCGGACGGAATCTCTTTGCTCAACCGGGCAATCATCCCACGCCCCATAATAAGCTTAACAGGATTTTGAAAAATAAAATTATC
>CAVCAX010000075.1:0-6131 GCA_963599995.1 Coprobacillus sp. CAG:698 | reverse complement strand
CGGTATACGGATTTACATATTTATCAATTATTCCTTCTGCTCCCATGTCTTTTCTGTTTTTAATATATTAATAAACTATCCGACCGATTTATATATCAATAAAGCTTCCGGTCAATAATGCAAAATGTTACAATTTGAAAGCGAGTCATAACCTTAACTATATGTCAACGCTATACCTGCCCCTAATGTGACAAAGATAGGCATAATCTAATATAAATCAAGCAGAAAGAGGCTAATTAACAGAGAAATAACAAGATTCTATTATTGCTTAGCCATATTTTACATCCATTCACCCCCGAACAATCCGAACATCCTTTTTTTGCCCCCCGTTCAGAATATCGCGCAATATCACTAATCGGGGGGCACGCTTCCCCCAGCAGGCGGATTAATATTAAAAAGATACTCTTTACTACTCTCATCAGATGATTACTTTTACAGATTCGTTATATTTCTTTCCCGTTACTTTCAGTACATACATACCTGATTTCCAGGATGAGATAGGTAAGGCTATGGCTTGTCCGGATACAATCTCTCCTGCAGGTTGCTCAACTACCATTGTACCGGAAATATGAAATGCCTGTATGTGAACCTCGTTATCTTCGATCGGAAAGTACAAAACAAGATTCTTCTTATCCGTATCCAACGAAACACATATACCTGCTTCCGACCGATTCCTTTCTTCGGTTCCGCTAACTGTATTTATGGCAGCCAGCAAACCGGTATATGCGTCAATCTTTCCGTATCCCCAAGTGTTGCTGCCTTTTTCTGCTACATTTCCCGTATAATTATCATTTATGGCAGTTTTCTGTAGAATGTCTCTCACGTCTTCAGGAGTCAGTTTAGGGTTGGCTTCCAGCCATAAAGCCAATGTTCCCGTTACCAAAGGAGAGGCCATGGAAGTGCCCGACATCATTCCATAATAATAAGACTTCATCCCTTTGTTGGATGTTGCCGTAGCTTCATTTTTGTTGAACCCATTGGTTAGAGAAGAAACGGAAGAGGACAAAGCCATTCCCGGAGCTGTGATATCCGGTTTCATCCGCCCGTCCAAAGTAGGGCCTCTACTTGAAAATCCGGCAATACCATTTATCGGTTTTGCGTCCGGATAAGTGTAAGTCTGTCCCTCCAACGTAGTAAATCTGTCTTTACTGATGTAAGCACCTACGGAAATAATCCGGTTACCGGTTCCTCCGATCTCCCCACAAGTGGACGTGGAGTTTCCTATTTGCCATCCGGCTTTTGACTTGTTCGTAAAATATCCACCCGATACATGCCACATGTCTACTTTACCGTCTTCTGCCGTAACAATGACCCCTACAGCTCTATTGGAGGGCATGGAGGAGGCTACTGTTTCGACAAAAGCATTGGGACGTCCGTTTTCCGGATTTATTGTTACAGCAATAGTGATATAGCAATCCAAAGATGTACCGTTGCGGAATGTAGTTCTTTTACTATTTGCCTTATCTGTTGAAAATAGCTCCGTGGCCTCTATAACTTCTCCATTTGCAGTGCTGACAATGCAACCTTGAACCGTGAAGTTCCCGTCTTTGTTTCCCCAGATGTCAACCAAGCCAACTTTCGAATCGGTGCTGTTGTAAGCCAACATCGTCTTAAGCGTATTATTGGCAGGTGTGAAGCGATGTTCCAGATGAATCTGATTTTTCCCCTCATTACCTGCGGCACCAACCAGCAATCTCCCGGCACCTTGAAGCTGGTCGGCCAGACGATCCGTTATTGAGGTCCCGTCGTGCGGACCGTAATGGCTTCCCAAACTCATATTGACCACACAGGGTTTACCTTCCGACTCGGCATAATCGTAAATATACTTGATGGCATTGATAATATCGACATCACCTTGTGCATACGAAACCAGCACGATATCGGCATTGGTTGCCACACCGTGAAAATTTTTGCTCTTGTCACCTCCAGCGGCAATTCCGGCCACATGAGTACCGTGTCCGGTTGCGCGTGTGTCGGTTTGTAAAGCAAGTATTTCGGCTTCAGTCGCGTATTCCGCTCCATACCCCCAAGAACCGCCCGGTGTCTTTCCGGTTCCGTTTTGATCCCAAACCCGCTTTATCCGATAGTTTTTCTTGTCCGAACTGTAGAAATTGACATGATTGTACTGAAATCCTTGGTCGATAATACCGACCACAATTCCAGAACCGTTATAGGCTTTTCCCAGATCCGTTGCATCATGTACTCTGTCTACATTTCCCTTGTCCCTTGCCTCATCCATCGTCGGATACACTTTAGAAGCCAACTGGATGTAATTCACCTCCGGTATTTCTGCAATTACCTTTATCTGATCTTTCGGTAAGCCGGCGGTTATGAGATTTGAAGATACCAAATAGACCTTGGCGCCTGAACTTTCCATTTTTGAAATGGCATCGGCATGATTGATGGAAATATATGCTTTTACAAATTCTTCCGAAGCATGACCGTCGGAGAGTGTAGCCCTTGTTACCGGATTGACAGGGCGAAGCAAGAATGCTTCCGTATTCGGGGAAAGTTTCTGGGCATATATTCCTATACAGATATTGAAAAGCAGAATAAAGGATAGTAATCTTTTATTTCGAATCATAGGTATCTGTCATTAGTTAGGAGATTACAAAAAACATAAAAAGGCCATTCCAATCGAATGAAACGACCTTTTAGAGTCTGTTTAAATTATCTTCAAAAAGAATTCTGAACCCAATTTAGACAGACTCTTAAATATAACAATAGGTGTCTGATTATTGTTTTATCATCATAAGGGGTACAGATTGGCTTCCATCAGAATAAGGGCCTACAAGATTAAAATACCCACCGGCTTCCGGTAAATATACCCCCAACGCATGGTCACCCTCAAAAGTCACGACTCTATTTTCAAAAGTACCTGTGATGGGGGTTGTAACCGGAGTCCACTTCCGGTCAACCGGTATCATGTGTCTCAATACAATTATGCCGTATGATGGATGGGTGCCGAGTTGTTGATTAGCTGCGATTGACAGTTTATACTTCTTACCGGCAACAACCTCTTCCAGATCAACCATAGCCAAGTTGCCATATCCAAAATCAAGATACATTTGGTTGGTGCTGCCTTCAACCATCATCAGCATACAGTCGATTTGTTCTACACCGGTCGAACTCTGCAACAGCCCATATCCGGTCAATGAATACATGCCTTCCAGAGGGTTACTTTCCTCAATATTTACTTTGCAGACTGCATTTTCTCCTATAGTGGCACCGTCCACTTTCACGATTTCCAGAGAGAAATGCCGATTGGGAGTGATCTCATCATTGGCCAGAGACAACACCGTTTCAACGTTTACCGTTTCCGTACCTGCCGGTATCAACAAATCGTGTTGTGTCATGATGATATTTATGTCATCTTCAAAGTCTCCCTGCACATCTTTCAGCGCAACGGATACTTTGATGAGCCCGGTATGTTCGCCTGTCACTACTATCGGAAAGTTATATGCAGTCGTCAGTTCCTTGAATGTCACCTCGGCTTTGCTGAATTCTACAGTGGCCGCTCCACTATTGTAGCTTTCGTCTTCATCACAAGCCATGGTAATGAACGGCAAAAGCAACATCGCTAATATTTTAATATATTTCATTGTTCAATAAATTTTAAGTTCGACAATTAATAGCCTGTATTCTGCTGAGGTCTCAATTGCGGATTGGTATCCAATTCGGTCTTAGGAATAGCCCAAACAAAACGGAAGTCGGTAGACTCCACTTGCAAGTCGATTGCCAGCGGATAAGTAACTGCCGGAATCTGTGCATCTCCGCGTGTAAATCCTTCTCCATAGCGTTTTAAGTCATTCAGACGGAAACCCTCACCCAATAATTCACGGATGCGTTCGTTGCGGATCAATGTACGCAACGATAAACCTGTTACCGGCGATGAGGTCAGTGTTTCATCACGGGCAGACATCAGTTTAAACAGGATATTATATGCCTCCTGATCCTTGCCACCTTTGTTGTAATATGCCTCAGCGGCAATCAGATACAATTCGGCTATACGGAAAATCTTTGGTTTGTTGACATAATTGTTGTCTCCTGTGTACATTTCCGGATTACCGGGAAACTTGTGCATCATAATTATCTGTCCACTGCCTACAGAGGTGTTTACATTGTATATTCCGAAATAAGCACTTGTACGAATATCCGCGTTCCTTTCCATAAACAGTTTTATGACAGATTGTGTGGGTACAAAGGTGGGACGGTCATTTTTCTCGTCCAAAAATCCACCCATCGCAGGAGCTAATTCCTGTTGGGAACTATATAGTTGGCAAATGACTTCGGTGCTGTTATCATTGAGCCACATGTCGACAAACTCATCCTCATCAGTGATTAATGGATACTTTTCCGATTTTATGATATCTTCCGCATTGCTGATTGCCGTATCCCACTCGTGCATCCACAAGGCTATTCGTGCTTTAAAGGCTTTCAAGGCATCCTTCGTCAAGTAAATAGATGACTGTGTCCCCTCGGCTGTCATATTATTTTCGGCATTCCGGATATCATCTTTAATCAAAGAATAGGTGTCTTTCAATGAAGAACGGGAGGGGTATTTGGAGTTATCATCCGTCGGATTGTATGTAGTTACAATTGGAACGCCATACTCGTCAGCTGCTGTTTCCGGGTTGTAAGCCACACAGAATTTGTCTGCTAAAATAGCATAGGCGATCGCTCTCATTAGATAAGTTTCTCCCAAAATATTCTTGGCGGCGAGCTTTTCCTCTTCTGAAAAAACTCCGGCCTGTTCCAATTCCAACAAACCGTTAATCAATAAATTACATTGCCCTATTATGATATAGCCATTGCCCCATGCCGTTTCAAAAGTTTCCTCCTGAGCCTGTGCAGACCAGCGATAAATAGGACCGTAATCATTTCCATAATCAATCAGCGGGTTAAAAAGATCGCACTGGATTTCCGAGGCGATCAGATTTCCTCCGGAAGAAACGATTCGTAAGTCGCGATACAAGCCATTGCGTAAGTTTTCGCAATCTTTCAGCGATTGGATGGCCTTGTCCAGCGGAATCGCATTGTATGGATATTTATCCATGTCACATGATACCAATGCCAGCACAAGGGTCACTGCAGTTATGATTGATTTTAATGTTTTCATATTTGTTCTTTGCTGTTTTTAATTAAAACTTGATTTCCAGACCGAAAGTATATTGTCGCGGATTCGGATAGTTTGCCATAGCAACATTGCTATCGACTTCCGGATCGATTCCTTCAAATTTAGTGAAGGTCAACAGATTACGTCCGGTTGCGAAAACCCTTAAATTTTCCATGATTTTGGTCTTTTTCATGATACTTTTGGGTAATGTATATGATATGGTAAGATTCTTCAATCGTACAAAAGCCGCATTCTCATAATACTTGCTATCAAACTGAGGCTCAATTCCTTTGCGCGGGACATTGGTTATATCTCCGGGTTTCTGCCACATAGTCAACATCTCTTTTGACAGATTGATCGTAGAACCGTTAGCCGGATTCTCTGTGAAGAAACGTTCATTGCGCAAAATATATCTTTCTCCGATCCATGAGAAGTCGGCAACTACCGATAAACCTTTCCATGTGAAATTGGTACCGAATCCTCCACTGCAAGGCGCTATCTGGTTGAGTCCCGAAAACTGACTGTTCGACTCACTGAATGTTTTTGTCTTATTGCCATTCAAATCATACCACATGGCTGCGCCGTCACGAGGATCCACTCCTGCCCAAAGTACGGTGTAATACTCATAAGGATCGTGTCCTACTTTATACTTCAATCCCGTATTCGGTATCACATACTCATCCAAGCCATTGAAAAGACTTAAAATTTCCGCTTTATTATAATTCAGGTTTGCGTATACGTCCCATGAAAAATCATTCGTATCCAAGATTTTCACGCTTGCTTCTATGTCAACACCTCTATTCATCATACTTCCTACATTTCCCCAGCCGGATGAATGTGCGGTTGTATAAGAATAAGGAACTTTCATCAGCATGTCAACTGTCTTCTTCTGGTAATATTCAATGCTCAAATCCAACCTGTCAAATAGTGTCGTAGATAAACCTATGTTCAGATTCTTGACTGTCTCCCAGCTCAAGTCCTGATTTCCTGCATTTCCGATAACCCAACCAGAGTT
>CAVCAX010000074.1:0-6833 GCA_963599995.1 Coprobacillus sp. CAG:698 | reverse complement strand
CTACGATCTTTGCCCTTTCTTTAAAGGGATTGGGGAGGCATACGAAACGCGCTTCCTCATTTTTGATGATGTCACCTGTCGGCGGGGCAGTGGGTCCGCTGATGATGGGATATGTAGCCGACCAAACTACGATGTCTTTCTCTTTTATAGTGCCCTTACTCTCTTTTATGGTGGTTATGTTGTATGCCTGGAGAGTGAATGTGGCAAAATGAGTGCTGCCTGCCATTGCGTATGGTTGTACTTCCAGCATGTTTTTACCCCTTTCACCTCCTTCACCTTTTTCACTCAAAGCCTTTGTTCATCGCAGTTACAGGGTGAAGGCCGGTCGGCACGGTCCTTATGAACCGCGAATACGGTTCTTATGAATCATAAGCACGTTTGTCACTGACCGTAAGTACGGTGCATGGCAAGATGCGGTGCTCCTTCACCCTGTGGCTGTGAAGGGAGAGTTTATTCCCGGTCTGTTTCGAAAGATACTAAGCGGGTTTACTCCAATCTTGATTTCTATTAATACTCGTCACTAAGTGATATTACTTTCAGCTGCTTCTCCAAAATCAACTGTGACAAACCGGTATGAATAACAACCGAAGCGGGAGTGTCCGGCAGTATATCGAAGTAATTGTCGCTGAAAGAACTTTCTGCGTCACCTGTACTTAAAAATACGGCGCGTGCAAAAGAATCACTTTTCAGGGTTACCTTGAAACCTCCTTCTACCGGTTTTATTTCACGTGTAATCGATACTTTGGGGTAATTGACTTCTTTCTGCTTGACTAAAAAGTATTGATTCGAATAAATGTTTCTATTTTTATCTGTGAACCGGGCATAAATGAAAACATCTTCTTTGGGAATATCTTTTAGAGCTTTGTCCAGTTCAATGGAAAAGATCCTACGGCTTGTATTGGCGGCTATCTTTACGGTTTGCTGGAAGTTACTGATGATTTCACCTGTCAGCTTGATAACTTTTACATCGAGGATACCGCTACAAGCAGCAGGACGGTCGGAAACCACATAGACATTCAGCATCCCTTTTTCATCGGCAATGGGAGAGACGAGCAGATCACGATAGGCCTGACGGGCAAAGTAGTGTTGCGCTTTCCAACGTCCGTAATAATCGCGGCTTGCCCAAGAGGCTACCGGCCAACAGTCGTTATGCTGCCAGAAAAGTGTTCCCATACAGTAAGGCATGTCCCGTCGGTGGGCTTCAATAGCTGTTTTGATGGCATCTCCCTGCAATACATGGTTCATGTAGAGAAAGGCTTCGAAATCTCTTGGCTGTCGATATTCGTTCAACAGATACGTTTCGATCAGTCCGTTGGCATGTGCGCCGCCGCGTTGGTGAGACATCATTACTTCCGAGTAGATGTTCCAGTCTTCCGGGTAGGGAGCATAACGCTTTACCGATTCAAATTCCGGAAATGACTGGAAACCATATTCGCTGAAAAAGCGGCTGCGTGCTTTGTTGTAACTGTTTATCGGCTCTTTGGAATGCCATACATCCCAATAATGGCGGTCGCCGTTGTGATCATCGCTGCCGCCATCATAACGGGCAAAAGGAGAAGAGGGCCAATAGAAACTTTCAGGAGCATATTCTTGGACGACTTCGGGAAGCGTCACGTAATATTGGTCGGTAAATTGTTTCCATATCCGTTGTTCGTACTCCGGATTCTGCTTGGCATATTGCCTTTGCCATCCCCAGTTGAACCAGGCGTCATTACACTCATTGTTACCGCACCAAAGGGCGATACAGGCATGATTGCGCAGGCGTTTTATATTGTCAATCGCTTCCTGGCGGATATTTTCAAGAAATTCGCCTTCAGCAGGATAAAGGCTGCATGCAAACATGAAATCCTGCCAAACCAGTATCCCATATTGGTCGCAAAGATCATAGAAGAGGTCGTTTTCGTAAATACCCCCGCCCCAGATGCGCAACATATTCATATTGGCATTGACTGCATCGAGGAGGGTTTTCCGATACCTTTCTTCTGTGACGCGCGGCAGAAAATTGTCCTGAGGAATGTAATTGGCGCCTTTTGCAAAAACAGGCTGCCCGTTTAGTTCTACATAGAATGTCTTCCCATCTTTATCGGGTTTATTGATAATCTTTAAGGAACGGATTCCTATTTTTTCTGTTTGGCTGTCTGTAAGGCGTTCACCGACAGATAAATCCGTCCGAAATTCATAACGGTACGGTTCTCCCAGTCCGTTGCTCCACCAAAGCTTCGGTTTTTTGAGGACGAAAGAAACGGTTGCTTTGTTGAATCCCTTTTTGAGAGATAATTCCTGTTGTCCCAGTACTTTACCGGATTGGTTATCCGTAATGGAGACAATGGCTTGGTCGAAATCTCTCTCTGCTTCTATTTCTACTTCTCCGGTGATGGTTGCCCGGCTTTTGTTTACTTCTTTTTGCCGGATAAAGATATTGTGAATATGTGCATCGTCCCATGCTTCTATAAAGACGGGGCGCCAGATGCCCGATGTGACCAGACGCGGTCCCCAATCCCATCCGTAATGATAGCCCGCTTTGCGGGCGAAGACGCTGACCTTCTTATCGAATACTCCGCCATTCTCCGATTGGTCATTGGATGCTTCGTAATGATAGGGAAGTGCATCCCATTTAGGGATATCCGTTTTGATGGGTGAGTGAAAGTAAACTTTCAGCTTGTTATCACCCGGCAGCAGGTAGGGTTTTATATCGACTTGCCACTCACGGAACATATTATTGGCTGCCAGTATCTTTTTTTCGTTCAGGAAGACATCCGCATAGGTGTCCAGCCCCTTGAATATGAGTCTGATCGTTTGTTTCTGCATGATTTCTTCCGGAAGGGAAAAAGTGGTTTCATAGATCCAGTCTTCTTTGTCGATCCATTGCAGTCCTCTCTCGTTGAGCCGGAAGAACGGGTCTTCAATGATTTTATTAGCCAACAGATCGGTGTGTATCACACCCGGTACGGTGGCCGGATACCAGTTGGTAAGCCTTGCCTGTTTGAATATCCAGCCTTCATTCAGTTCCTTTTTGAACGGAGTGGCCATCAGTAAAGCACTGCATAGGAGTGATGAGGTCAGTAAGCCGGTACGTTTCACGGCATGTTTCAGTTCTTTCATAATATATTCATTCTATAGTGTTGTAAACTTCTATTTGCAAAAGTATGGAAAATCTCCTTTATCGGATGATGAAATTTTATTGAATGGCGGTACTTTTTTGAATATTAGAGGTTGTTTTTGGCGTTTATACCTTATTCGTAGTACGAATTTACCACAAGTGTGGTATTTCCGGCGAGCTGAAACCACTCTATCTTTGCAGTATGATAAAAAGATAAAAGAACAGATATTTAAATACAGTACAACTATGGCAAAGATAGCAAAAAAACTGACGGATCTTGTTGGCAACACTCCGTTGTTGGAGTTGAGTAATTACAATGCAAGTAAAGAATTGAAAGCACGCGTGGTAGTAAAATTAGAGTATTTTAATCCGGCAGGAAGCGTAAAAGACCGTATAGCCCTGGCAATGATAGAAGATGCGGAGGCGAAAGGCACTTTAAAACCCGGCGCCACTATTATCGAGCCGACCAGTGGAAATACAGGCGTAGGATTGGCCTTTGTCTCTGCCTCCAAGGGGTATAAACTGATTCTGACAATGCCGGATACCATGAGTGTAGAGCGACGGAATCTGCTGAAGGCTTTAGGAGCAGAACTGGTGTTGACTCCCGGTGTTGCAGGAATGAAGGGGGCAATTGCCAAAGCGGAAGAATTGAAAGCGAATACTCCCGGTGCTGTGATATTGCAACAGTTTGAGAATCCCGCCAATCCGGCTGTACATGTGCGGACTACCGGACAGGAAATCTGGGCCGATACGGATGGAAAGGTTGACATATTTGTAGCAGGAGTCGGTACAGGGGGAACAGTAAGCGGTGTCGGTAAAGCATTGAAAGCTCATAACCCTTCAGTAAAGGTAGTGGCTGTAGAGCCTGCAGATTCTCCGGTTTTGTCCGGTGGTAAGCCCGGTCCTCATAAAATACAGGGTATCGGTGCAGGATTTGTTCCGAAAACTTATGATGCTTCGGTAGTAGATGAAATAATACAGGTACCGAACGATGACGCTATCCGGACCAGCCGTGAATTGGCCAAGAAAGAAGGATTACTGGTAGGTATCTCTTCGGGAGCTGCCGCATACGCTGCTACTAAACTTGCCGAACTTCCGGAGAATGCCGGCAAAACAATAGTGGCACTACTGCCCGATACAGGAGAACGCTACTTGTCGACAATTCTGTATGCTTTTGAAGAATATCCTCTTTAATGATTAATAGTTGAGGGTTGAAAGTTATTATACGACATGCATATATATAGTGCAGTCAACTTTCAACCCTCAATTTTCGTTTTTCAGTTTTCAGCGATTATGCGGGGCGGCATATTCCTTTGCTGTCACACTATCAATAGGTATTTCCCATATTTTCACATTCCTTACAGCCGGGTCGGAGTATACGAACTCCCGGCTGCTATAATGCTTCATGATGATATCCAGTGCTTTCCGTTTGCTCTCCATATCTTCTATGAATCCCACTTTCCCGCGGCAAATAACACTCTTGGCTTTCATGCGGTAACTACAGGCCACTTTGGGATGTTGGAATACCAGTTCGTGATCTGTACTGAAAGTGATACACACGTGGTTGTTTTTCGCCAGCATGTCGATACTGCTTCCTGTAGGGCCGGAATGCAGGTAAATGACTCCTTCCTGATAACCGAAATTCATGGGTATAACGTATGGATTTCCTTCCAGGTCGGTGATACCGACAAAACAGATATCGCAACGGGAAATGATTTCCTCCACCCGTTGTTTATCTTCTATGATAACAGTTTTCATTCTAAATAATTGATTTGAATAATATGGCAATTTAATAATCTGGCAGTGTGCCAATATACCAATTAATTAGCTGCGCTATCCAGCCGAATGGCAATTGGCACATTGTTTAATTGGCATATTGGCACATATTTAATCAGCCCATTATTTCCATTATCCCCCTTTTTAAGCCAAGGCAAAGTCGAGTTGTTTCTTTTCCAAATTGGCCCGTGCCACTTTTACGGTGATGGCATCTCCCAGGCTATAGGTGTGATTCTTGCGGCGTCCACGCAGGCAGTAGTTCTTTTCATCGAACTCGTAGTAATCATCATCCAGATCACGCATCGGTATCATACCTTCGCATTTGTTTTCATTGAGCTCCACGTAAAGTCCCCACTCCGTAACTCCGGAAATTACTCCGTCGTAAGTCTGGCCTACCCGTTCGCTCATAAATTCCACTTGTTTATACTTAATGGAAGCGCGTTCGGCATTGGCGGCAATCTGTTCCATGTTCGAACTGTGGTCACACAGAGCTTCATATTTTTTCTCCGAAGCACTTCTTCCGCCATCGAGGTATTTGGTAACCAACCGGTGAACCATCATATCCGGAAAACGGCGGATCGGTGATGTGAAGTGAGTGTAATAATCGAATGCCAAGCCGTAGTGACCGATGTTGTGCGTTGAGTAACGGGCTTTTTGCATGGCACGGATAGAAACTGTTTCGATCAGGTTTTCTTCTTTTTTTCCCTGTATATCATCCAGCAGGTGATTGATGGATTTTGAAATATCTGTTTTTGTCCCATTGGTGCGCAGTTTGTATCCGAAGCGTGCAATGAACTGATTCAGGTTGTCCAGCTTTTCCGGATCGGGCAGGTCGTGGATACGATAAGGCAAGACTTTGGCCTTTTTGCCCTTCGGCACACGTCCTATCTTTTCGGCCACCGTCCGGTTGGCAAGCAACATGAACTCTTCCACCAATTTGTTCGCATCTTTCGACTCTTTGAAATAGACACTGATCGGCTTTCCTTTCTCATCTATTTCGAATTTTACTTCATAACGGTCGAAATTGATGGCGCCGGCAGCAAAGCGTTTTTCCCGCAATGCTTTAGCGATGGTATCCAACATCAATATCTCGTCTTTAAAGTCGCCGCTTTGGGTCTCGATGATCTGTTGTGCCTCTTCGTAAGTGAAGCGGCGGTCGGAATAGATCACTGTATGTACGATCCGGTAATTTTTCACCTCTCCCTTTTCCGTGATGTCGAAGATGACGGAAAATGCAAGTTTCTCTTCGTGCGGACGCAGGGAGCAGAGGTCGTTGCAGAGACGTTCGGGCAACATCGGTATGGTACGGTCTACCAGGTAAACGGACGTTGCGCGCTTCTCGGCCTCCTTGTCGATGATGCTTCCCTCTTTTACGTAATGGGTCACATCGGCTATGTGTACGCCTACTTCCCATAAATTATCCTTAAGTTTACGGATAGAAAGTGCATCGTCAAAGTCTTTGGCATCTTTGGGGTCGATGGTGAAAGTCGTTACTTTACGGAAATCTTCACGTTTGGCTATCTCTTCCGGCGTGATCTCCGCCGGGATTTTATCGGCCGCTTTCTCTACTGCCTGCGGATAGACGTAAGGCAGTCCGAACTCCGCCAGGATGGCATGCATCTCGGTGGTGTTGTCTCCCGCTTTTCCCAGAATATCGATTACCTGTCCGATCGGATTTTTGGCTTTGTCCGGCCATTCGATCACCTTTACCACTGCCTTGTCTCCGGTCTTTCCACCTTTCAGTTTGTCTTTCGGAATGAAAATATCGTTGGCCAGTGTCCGGTTTTCGGTTACCAGAAAGGCATAAGACTTTTCTACCTCCAGTGTACCTACAAAGGTGTCGTTGGCGCGTTCCAGAATTTCTATCACTTCCCCTTCGGCATCGTGGTGTTTGCGTTTGGCAAAAAAGGCTATCTTTACTTTGTCATTATTCATGGCATGGGCCGAGTTGCGTTCG
>CAVCAX010000073.1:6451-7677 GCA_963599995.1 Coprobacillus sp. CAG:698 | reverse complement strand
GTCTTATAAAGTTCTATAGGAAACAAATCCAAAATATGCTCAATATAGCGGATACTGTTTACATGTCCGTTTATATCGATATCGCTGTATTTGGCAGTAATCGTCTCCATCGGCTCCTTTACAGTCACCTTAATGCGCGACGGCTTTTCAATCGGGCAAGGCTCGTCACAGACATAGTCAACGATACTTCCTCCATGCAATGTCAGCAAATCAGCCGGTTTGCGGGTATTCAAATTGATCATTGCCCATACGGAGCGGGCATACCCTATCTTTCTCCCGTCTTTATCGATCACGGCAAAGTTACGATCCGTAAAAAGACGGTACACATTCTCCACCCACGTCTGAATGCTGAATTCCTCATACTGGTAAGGCATCTCGTCCAGCTCGATGGCCAGACGCGAAAGCACCCAGGTATAATTATCCTCATTCAAGGTTGCAATTCCAAAGCCACGGTCACTGGCATGAAAGCCGGCGCAATTCAACAGATGATTGCCCAATACCCCCATCGTCAGACGACCGTTAAAATCCACATGAAACGGTTCTGCAACAAATCTGTAAGTTCCTATTTTATTATTTTCACTCATTTTCCTGTTGTTGCTTGCTTTGATTATAACGCGTCTCCCGGTCGGCAAGAAATTCATTCACCCGTTCAAAGCAACTGGTAGTAATGGCCACGCGCCCCGAACGGACAAATTGTAAAACACAATTCAATTGGCGCAGTTCATTGTAAAGCGCTGTGATTTCCTCGCTCCTCCCATTCTTCTCCACAATGGCAAACACCGGGTTTACCTCAACAATGCGTGCGTTATACTTGCGTATGATCCGGGAAGCCTCCGGATTGGCCTGAAACTCAGGACTGGACACCTTGTATAAGGCAATCTCGTGAAAGTAAATCTCATCATCCGTAAAATAATGCGCCTGCAACACATCGATCTTCTTTTCAATCTGCTTCACTACCTTTTCAATCGTATCCTTATCCGTCCACGCCGTAATCGTGTATTTGTGCACTCCCTTGATAGAAGATGCCGACACGTTCAGGCTCTCTATATTAATCTGCCTGCGAGTAAATACAGCCGTTATCTGATTCAGCAACCCTGCTATATTCTCCGAGTGCACAATCAATGTATATAATGTCTTATCATCCATAACTTTCAACTTTTAACTTTCAACTTCCTCAGCATTCCAGCAACATCTGATTCACCGAACCACCCGGAGGCGTCATAGGC
>CAVCAX010000073.1:2191-6441 GCA_963599995.1 Coprobacillus sp. CAG:698 | reverse complement strand
ACAGATAAGGCCCCTCTGTCTTAATCATCTCTTCAACGGCTACCGAGAGTTCTTCACGGGACTTCACACGCCGGGACGGAATATCATAAGCAGAAGCAATCTTCATATAATCCGGATTCATCATCGGAGTGAAAGAATACTTACGGTTAAAGAACATCGCCTGCCATTGCCGTACATTCCCCAAGAAGTTGTTGTTCAGCACAATGATTTTTACGGGAGTTTTCTGTTCCATGATAGTGCCCAGTTCCTGGATATTCATCTGCAACCCGCCATCACCCATAAAGACACAGACTGTGCGGTCGGGGCGTCCGAAAGTTGCACCGATGGCGGCAGGCAGTCCGAATCCCATCGTTCCCAAGCCACCGGAAGTGATGATGCTGCGCTCCTTACTGTATTTAAAGTAGCGGGCGGATATCATCTGGTTCTGGCCGACGTCCGTCACCAGAATAGCTTCGTTATGAGTAGCCTCGCTCACCGCACGTACCACTTCACCCATTGTGAGTGTATCGGACATCGGATGTAGCTCCGGGCGAATCACCTTTTCCTCTTCCACCCGTTCATAATCCGTGAAACTCTCCAGCCATTCGGTATGTGTTTGGGGTTGCAGCAATTCCGTCACAGCAGCCAACGTCTCTTTGCAGTCACCCAGTACGGCCACATCCGCATGTACATTCTTATTCACCTCCGCCGGGTCGATATCAAAATGAATGACCTTTGCCTGCTTGGCATAGGTAGCCAGATTTCCCGTTACCCGATCGTCAAAACGCATGCCCACTGCAATAAGCACATCGCACTTATTCGTATTGATATTCGGTCCCAAGTTCCCGTGCATCCCCAACATGCCCTTATTCAAAGGATGATCCGTAGGCAATGCCGACAATCCCAACAGAGTACATCCGGCCGGCATTCCCGCCTTTTCGATGAAATGGCGCAACTCTTGTTGAGCGTTTCCCAGTTCCACTCCCTGGCCTACCAGCACCAACGGACGTTCTGCATTATTTATCAGTTCGGCAGCAGCTCTCACAGCCTCCGGATCCGTATCGGGCACAGGGACATAGCTGCGGATATAATCTAATTTCGTCGGAACATATACGGCTTTCTCCACTTGTGCATTCTTGGCAAAATCGAGCACTACCGGACCGGGACGTCCGCTCTTTGCGATATAAAATGCACGGGCAACTGCCCAAGGCACATCTTCCGCACGCCGGATCTGATAGCTCCACTTCGTAATAGGCTGAGTAATACCTACCAGATCGACTTCCTGAAAAGCATCCGTTCCCAAAAATGCAGTACCCACCTGCCCTGCTATCACGACAACAGGAGTGCTGTCGATCATAGCATCGGCAATGCCTGTTATCGTATTGGTAGCTCCGGGGCCGCTGGTCACGAGACACACTCCCACTTCACCCGATGAACGTGCAAATCCTTGTGCCGCATGAGCCGCACCCTGTTCGTGCCGCACCAATATATGGTTCAACGTATTCCGATGATCATACAGAGCATCGAATACCGGCATGATAGAACCTCCCGGATAGCCGAAAATGGTCTTTACTCCCTGATATTCAAGAGAACGCATCAATGCTTCTGCGCCCGAAATTAAATCTTTCATAATCCATCAATCATAATTCATAAATCTAAATCAATCTCACCGCTCCTTTATCAGCAGAACTTACCATACTGGCATAAGCTTTCAGACTCTTCGGAACAAAACGCTCGCGGGTTACCGGAGTCATCGGACGTGCTGCCAGTTCTTCATCGGTCAGCTTCACATTGATGGTACGCTCAGGGATATTTATTTCAATCCAGTCTCCGTCTTGTATTTTACCGATATTCCCACCGGCAGCGGCCTCCGGAGAGATATGTCCGATACTCAATCCGGATGTTCCGCCACTAAAACGGCCATCGGTAATCAGCGCACACTCTTTGCCCAAATGTCTTGACTTAATATAAGAGGTGGGATATAGCATTTCCTGCATTCCCGGTCCTCCCTTGGGTCCCTCGTTTGTAATGACAACGACATCACCGCTGACCACCTTTCCACCCAGAATACCTTCGCAGGCAGCCTCCTGAGAATCGAAAACTTTGGCCGGACCGGTAAATTTCCAGATACTCTCATCTACACCGGCAGTTTTCACAACGCAACCGTCTTGAGCGATATTCCCTTTCAAGACAGCCAATCCGCCGTCTTTGCTATAAGCATGTTCCAGATCACGGATACACCCTTCGGCACGGTCCGTATCGAATTCCTTATAATAAGCATTCTGAGAACCCAGCACAAGATTGAACTTTCCGGCTGCCGCACTCGCATATTTCTTCAATGCTTCCTCACAAACATTCGGACTGGTAATGCAGTATTTGTCGATAGCCTCAGCCAATGTCATGCCATCCACCCGACAGACAGTCGTATCTACGAGTCCTCCTTTCGCCAACTCGTTCATAATGGCCATGATACCGCCTGCACGGTTTACATCCTGAATGTGGTATTTCTGCGTATTAGGAGCAACTTTACACAGGCACGGACTTTTACGGGACAACATATCGATATCATCCATCTTAAAGTCGACTTCCGCCTCATGGGCAATCGCCAGCAGATGGAGAACCGTATTGGTAGACCCTCCCATAGCGATGTCGAGCGTCATTGCATTCAAGAAAGCCTCACGGGTGGCAATGCTCCGCGGCAACACACTCTCGTCTCCTTCCTCATAATATTTGAAAGCATTCTTCACAATCAACCGGGCAGCCTCCTTGAAAAGTTCAGTACGGTTCTCATGAGTAGCTACAATCGTTCCGTTGCCGGGAAGCGCCAAACCGATGGCTTCATTCAGGCAGTTCATCGAGTTTGCCGTAAACATGCCCGAGCAGCAGCCGCAGGTAGGACAAGCATTTTTCTCTATATCAGCCACTTCACTATCACTTACGCTGTTATCGGCGGATTTGATCATAGCATCGATTAAATCGAGATGCTGACCATTCCATTCGCCGGCCTCCATCGGTCCTCCCGATACAAATACAGTAGGAATATTCAACCGCATGGCAGCCATCAGCATTCCCGGAGTTATTTTATCACAATTACTGATACACACCATCGCATCTGCCTTATGGGCATTGACCATATACTCCACGCTATCTGCTATAATATCACGGGAAGGGAGCGAATAAAGCATACCGTCATGTCCCATGGCAATGCCGTCATCGATGGCAATCGTATTGAATTCAGCAGCAAAACACCCTGCTTTTTCAATCTCCTCCTTTACCAATTGTCCTATTTTGTGTAAATGCACATGTCCGGGCACAAACTGTGTAAATGAATTCACGACAGCAATAATGGGTTTCCCCATTTGCTCTCTTTTCATGCCGTTGGCTGCCCATAAAGCGCGGGCACCTGCCATACGACGGCCTTGTGTACTGAATGAACTGCGTAATTGCTTTTTCATTTCCTGATTTCTTTTTAATTAAAGAGCCTTCCCCACGGTAGTGAGAAAGGCTCTAATTATTTCATTTTATGATACGAACACATACACAACCTTTCTCACGCTCTTGATGTGACCACCACGACGCGAATAATATGCAAGACTGCCAGGTTAATAGATGTATGAGTATTCATATCTTACTTCTTCATTAATTTGTGCTGCAAAGGTAAGTGCTTTTTTATTATATCCAAACAAATTGAAGAAAAAAATCATCTAAAATTGAACAATCGTAAGAAAAGCGGGGATTTATATCTAATTTTATCACTTTATGCATCCAAAAGCAAACATTTTCCAAGTACAACCGGATTGTGATAAAAGCGCTTAATAATCTGAAATTTACATAGCGTATTCCGGCAGCCTAACAAATTATTCGTATCTTTGCAACTCCGCGGATATCCGCTATTACTAACTATATAAAAGAATAAATGGAAACAGCAGAAAACAAGTACATCACCGTAGCGTACAAGCTGTATACTACAGAAGATGGAGAAAAGGATTTAGTAGAAGAAGCCAAAGCAGAGCATCCATTCCAGTTCATTTCCGGTCTGGGTACTACACTCGAAGCTTTTGAAGGTCAGATAGCCCCACTTAATAAAGGAGACAAATTCGAATTCACCATTTCATCCGAGGATGCTTATGGCGAATACAACGAAGAGCACGTGCTGGATTTGCCTAAACACATTTTCGAAATCGATGGCAAGTTCGACAGCGAACGCATCATTGCAGGCAATGTAGTGCCTTTAATGGATTCCGAGGGCCGTCACATGAACGGAACCGTAG
>CAVCAX010000073.1:0-2181 GCA_963599995.1 Coprobacillus sp. CAG:698 | reverse complement strand
GAACCGTAGTGGAAGTGAAACCCGATGTAGTGGTGGTTGACATGAATCACCCGTTGGCTGGTGCCGATCTGACATTTGTCGGTGAAGTAATTGAAAGCCGTCCGGCTACCAATGAAGAAATTCAGGAGATTATAAACATGATGAGCGGCGGTTGCAGCTGCGGTTGTGGTGACTGCGGCGGAGATTGCGGTGATCATGAATGTGGTGATCACGAATGCGGCGGTGGCTGCGGAGGACACTAACAGTCGAAAACTTATTCAGCGGAAGCTGAGTACTGAATGATGAAAGTTGAAAGTTAGCTGCGCTATATGTTGCAGAGTAACTTTCAACTTTCAGTTTAATAAGCTTTCAGCAATGTTTGTGAGTCATGATATCCAATACCACCTTGTCCGTCTCATTCATACTTTGTGAGCCGATACGGGTCAAGTTACGGATACTTTGATCTACATCCTCGTCGATAATACCTTCCACTGATGTCACACATCTGTTTTCCATGGCCATTACGGCAGAAAGGACAGCAGTAGAAACACCGGTCGTTACTTTCAATGAGCAACTGGGCTTTGCTCCGTCACAGATCATTCCCGTCAAATTGGCAATCATATTCTGCACAGCACAAGCTACTTGCTTATACTCCCCTCCCATCAGCCTCGTAATGCCGCAACTTGAACCGGTAGCAGCAACCACGCAACCACAAAGAGCAGACAAACGTCCCAAACTCTGTTTAATATAAATCACTGTGAGATGGCTTAACATCAAAGCACGGATAAGTTCCTCTTCCGATTTACCATTCTCCTCAGCAAATATCAAAACAGGCAAGGTTGCCGATATTCCCTGGTTACCACTCCCCGAATTACTCATGACCGGAATCATAGCCCCCGCCATACGGGCATCACAAGCCGCCGAAGTATAAGAAAGGATATGGGAAAAGACACTGTCGCCCATTATCTGATGCTCATACCGCCCGCGAAGCATCTTTCCCAAAGCATGTCCGTAATCTCCTTGAAAAGAGCTCTCGGCAGCAGCTTTATTCAACCGGGCTGTCTCAAGAATAAAGCGAATCTCCTCCAACGGCGCTGTTAAAGCAAAATCATATACTTTCTTCAGGTTCAGTTCCAGACTCTTCTCGTCCTGTTCTTCAATCCCGGTATGTTGCTTGTTTAGCAATACTTCTTCACCACGCGCTATATATACAAAGGTGGTATGTCCACCGGCAATAATTGCCGTGGCCGTTTTCCCTTCCGCTTCACAGACCACTTCAATATAAAGTTTTTCCGTGATACCTTCTTTCAATGAGATGCAGATGCGTTTTTCATTTATATATTGTTTTCCCTGCTCTACAGCCTCCGGCGTACTATCTTTCAATACCTCAAGCTGGTACTCCGACTTTCCGACAATAGCCCCCAATGCCACAGCAATAGGCAGACCGATCATCCCCGTTCCGGGAATGCCTACCCCCATTGCATTTTTCAAGATGTTGGCGCTCAAAAGTACTTTTATATTCTCCGGTTTCGTTCCCAATGTTTCCACTGCTTTTGCCACACACAGTGCTACTGCAATAGGTTCTGTACAGCCAATAGCAGGAACCACTTCACGCCTCACCAGATCGATAATCTGTTTTCTTTCCGATTCAATCATGACTTTGTTGTATTAATGCTACAAATGTAATGAATATACTCTTTATATGCATCAAAATCCATAGCACATTTCACACAAAGAATCTATATACCCATTGGCGGAATCAAGTATACACTAAATTAATTCCGCCAACATCTCTTTTAAAGAATGATAGCTCTCTATTATTTTCTGCTGCAATTCTTGTTTTGTGCAAAAAGCTTTTGGAGCTAACAAATGGTCTTCTTTATAAGGAGAAAAACGGCTGACAACTTCGTCTAATATACGTTTTTAATCTTTACACCATTCCAATATGAAATCATAGCTGTCCATACCAGAAGCAAAATCATGAAATAGACAACTATGTCCTTGGGCTTTAAGTTCATTTATGGTTTGTACAACCTCCCTCTTTCTGCCATTATGTAATAAGGTGATGAAATATAAAAGCCTGTCTGCATCATAATTATAGTTTTTGTCGGGAATGAATGTATCTGCATTAGGATGGTTATGCAGAAAAGAATCAATATCTTGTAAAGCTGCACGAAATATGTTCTGCCATTTCTCACATAG
>CAVCAX010000072.1:0-5127 GCA_963599995.1 Coprobacillus sp. CAG:698 | reverse complement strand
GTACATACAGAGCGCCTTCTCCATTGAAAATCAGTTGCCCTTCACTGAAGAAGCATCCTTTCATGTCTTCCGAACCGGAGTCGGCATACTTCTTCCCGTCTGTTAATGTGTTTGTGGTGCCTTCCGCCAGATTGACTGTGATTTTTTTACCCGATTGGATATTGATGGCCGGTCCGTCTGCGTTCGTGATGTTTACTCCGTTCAGGGTCAAGATAAGTTTTTTGTCACTGTAAATCTTGAACATTCCATCGGAAATCGTTCCGGAAAGTATGTATTCCACTTCTTCGGAGATGGTGGATGTTACGATAACATCTCCCTTGTCTACACTGATTGAAACACCCTCGAAGGCCAACGGATTGACAACCTCGATACCATTGTCGGAGTAGTGGATTTTTATTTGCTGAGAGTTGTCTCCGAAACTCAGACTGTCTATTGCGGTCATGGAATATGTGGAGGGATCCTGATCTTTCAAATGTAAAAGTACGGATTCGTTTACAAAAGTCAAACTGTCGAGAACGGACAGAAGAACTCCTTGAGTCATTTTATCCGAACGATGTATGTACATTTTCTCTTGTGCTTGTATACCTTGTATACACAGTGCACAAATACCTAACAATAAAATAGTCCGTTTCATGGCCGTCTGAATTTGAATACATGGTTGTTAATTTTCAACAGGTAAATTCCGGAAGTCAGTTGACCTGTAGGCAGATAGTCGGTTTCACTGATTGGGAATTGAAGAATTTTGATGCCATCTAATCCGTAAACAACTGCGGTTGTGCCTTCCGCTATGTTTTTAATTTGCACATTTCCTGTAGATGGGTCAACGGAAATGTAGGGTTTCTGTTCTTCGGCCGGGAAATCGTTGATGCCAGTAGATCCACTACCGAAAATAATTGTCCGTACTTCAGAACAGTGAAAGGAGTTTTCTTCTCCATTCAACCGGTTCAGCCATAGAGAGCCATTCTGAAAAGTCAGCTTTTGGATTTCGGACAGGCGGAAAGCTTGCTCTGTTCCATCATTCAGATTGATGATTAAATTCTCTTGTGCTTGCGTATGATATACATTTGTTACCATAAGCAGTAATCCGAGAATGATTGACGGTAATACTCTGATACGATTCATCTCTTTTAATGTATTAAGTTTTAATCGAAATTAATCATTTTTATATCAGGTGACAATTAAAATCAACCAATCCGCCTTTTTTATCAGTCAACGCCGTCATTTCCAGTCTCTATTACAGGTGTCTGTGGAGGAGGCTTGTCAATAAATAGTTTTGGTTCTCAAACTATATGGGAGGATAGTGTTATGCCGAACTCAGGTAATATATTTTTAGAACTTGTTTGAATTCTGTCCAGCATTCTTTCTTTTGAGGGTTAGAGCCTGTTTAAATTTTATTCAGTATTCTTTTGAGAGTTATTTGGGAGGATGTTTTTCTGTTTTTAAGAGGAGGATAGCGGGCTATCTGACGAGCGAAAACAGGGAAACAGACCGAAAATACCCCCAAAAGAAGCTGGAAATACTTTGTTGAAGGAATTGGAAACAGGCTTTTAATGCTGTTTGGCTTCTTCCTGCGGAATACGAAAAGCTGTGTAAAGTTCCAGAATGGCAGCGATGGTAAGGCTGGCGATCCATTCATTTCCCCGGGTGGAGAACATGAAAGCTCCGGTCAGCACCAATGCAACGGCACCGAATATCTGCTGGATGCGCAGGCGTTTTAATGTTTTGCTTTTTCCTTTCACCGGAGTATTGATTTGGGCGAGAGCTACAAAACCGGCTCCAACGGTATATATATAAGGCGCATAAATCCATCCGGTGATGAATACTGCTGCTCCTACAAGAACCATAAGAGCGCCTACGGCGAAAAGTGCGGGTACGAGTTGTTTCATTTATTTGTCTTCAAATACGTAAATGTCTTCATTGGGTTTCTTCATCAGATACTTCTCACGTGCTATTTGCTCAATGGCATCAGGATTACTGTTCAGCTCGTTGAGTTTCTTTGTGTTTTCTTCATAGTCGGCACGGTATTTTTCGATTTCGCTTTGCAATCTGTTGATCTCACGGGTGTATCTGATGCGCTGGATGGCACTGTTTTCATCCAGAAAACCGATGATGGCTGCAAAAGCCAACACTGTGATGAGGTATTTATGCTTACCGATAAACTCCCAGATAGTTAGTAAATTGTCCATGCTCTCTCTTTTAATTCCGTATGCAAAGATAAAACTTATAACTTAAAACTTGCCATTTGCCGGCTAAAACTTCTCACTCATCACTTATTACTTATTACTTTTTTGCGTACATTTGCAGAAACTCAAAAAAACAGAGAGATCCCGAAGTATGGAAAACTATATTGTATCTGCCCGTAAATATCGTCCGTCTACTTTTGAATCGGTGGTGGGCCAGCGGGCGTTGACTACTACGCTGAAGAATGCCATTGCCACGCAAAAACTGGCGCATGCCTATCTGTTTTGCGGACCTCGCGGAGTAGGAAAAACCACGTGTGCACGTATCTTTGCCAAGACCATCAACTGTATGAGTCCTACGGCAGATGGAGAGGCTTGTAATGCGTGTGAGTCTTGTGTGGCTTTCAACGAACAGCGTTCTTATAATATTCATGAATTGGATGCCGCATCCAATAACTCGGTAGACGATATCCGCCAATTGGTGGAGCAGGTACGGATTCCGCCCCAAATCGGTAAGTATAAGGTGTACATTATCGATGAGGTGCACATGTTGTCGGCTTCTGCTTTCAATGCTTTTTTGAAAACATTGGAGGAACCTCCCCGTCATGCTATCTTTATTTTGGCGACGACGGAGAAGCATAAGATTCTTCCAACTATTCTGTCGCGTTGCCAGATTTATGATTTTAACCGTATCAGTGTGGAAGACACAGTGCAGCATCTGACTTATGTGGCTTCTAAAGAGAATATCACAGCAGAGCCCGAAGCACTGAATGTCATTGCCTTGAAGGCGGATGGCGGTATGCGTGATGCACTTTCCATCTTCGATCAGGTGGTGAGTTTTACCGGTGGGCACATTACGTATAAGAGCGTGATCGAGAATCTCAATGTGCTGGATTATGAATATTATTTCCGGTTGACAGACTGCTTTCTGGAGAATAAGGTGAGTGATGCCTTGCTGTTGTTTAATGATGTATTGAACAAAGGCTTTGACGGCAATCATTTCATAACGGGACTCTCTTCTCATTTCCGTGACCTGCTTGTCAGCAAAGATGCTGCTACTTTGGGATTGCTTGAGGTGGGTGCCAGTATTCGGCAGCGTTATCAGGAGCAGGCACAGAAGTGTCCATTGCCTTTTCTGTATCGGGCCATGAAACTTTGTAATGATTGTGATATGAATTACCGCGCCAGCAAAAATAAGCGTTTGCTGGTAGAATTGACCTTGATACAGGTTGCCCAGCTTACCACCGAGGGGGATGACGTGAGTGGTGGGCGTAGCCCTAAGCAAGTTATAAAACCCATATTTACGCAGTCTGTTGCTGCCCAGCAGTCACAGGCAGCTCCTGTTGCATCGCAGACTAAGCCGGTTGCTGCCGTTACTCCGGCTCAACAGCAGCAACAGCAATATCAGCAGCAGTATCAGCAACAACAGCATCAGCAATCAGCACCCGTTCAATCTGTTTCGGTTACTGGAGCTTCTCCGGTAACTTCATCGTCTGCGGATATGCCTGCTTCCGGGTTGAAGGTGTCGGTGAAGGAAGAGAAAAAGATCCCGGTAATTAATAAAGGAGGCTTGGGGGTTTCTATCAAGCATCCTCAGAAAGAAGCTGTTTCGCAGGGGGCGACTACATCTCAGATTCCGTCTCAGGTTCAGTCTCAGCCCGAAGAAGATTATATCTTCAATGAAAAAGATTTGAATTACTATTGGCAGGAGTATGCCGGCCGGCTTCCTGTCGAGCATAAGGCACTTGCGATGCGTATGCAGAATATTCATCTGACGCTGCTTAGTGATGATATAACTTTTGAAGTTGTGGTGGATAATGAGATTGTGGCAAAGGACTTTACTACTATGATTCCTGATGTGCAAAGTTATCTTCGTAACCGTCTGAAGAACAGAAAAGTGAAGATGACGGTCCGTGTCAGTGCACCTGCCGAGAACGTACGTGCTTTCAGTAGGGTAGAGAAGTTCCAGATGATGGCGAAGAAAAACGAAGCGTTGTTACAGTTGAAAGACGAGTTTGGGTTAGAGTTGTATTAGAGCCAATTCAAACTTTTCCTTTAAAAGTTTTATCAGCTTCTATTGAGTTTATTTTCGGTCTGTTCCCCTGTTTTCACTCGTCAGGTAGCCCGCTATCCTCCTCTTAAAAACAGGAAAACATCCTCAGAAATAATTCTCAAAAGAGTGCTGGGTAAAATTTAAACAGGCTCTAAATCTTATACTCTTTCTTCCTGTAATATCTCCCAGAATCTTTGTGGCAACCAGATATTGGGTATATTTATTGCGCCTTTGAACAGTGGGGCAATATCGGCAGGACGGAATCCTGCTATTCCACATCCTATCTCAGTGACGAGGAATGTTCTTTCCGGATCGTTTTGAGCAAATTTTATGAATTGGTCTATGTAGGGGCGAATCGTTTCAGTTCCACCTTGCATGGTAGGGATGGCATACGTCTGTCCTTGAAGACCTGTGCCTTGCCCCCAGACGGCTCTCCATTTGTTCATAGCCAGACGGGCGGCACCTCCGCCATGATAGCCTTGCAGGTTGCTGCCGAATACGAATATCTCATTAGGCTTTAATTCTGTGATGTGATTGGGGGTGATGCGTGTATTCATGATTCGATAATTCTTAGTTGCCCGTAAAGATAGTGATTCTTTTATTAATTTTGTGAATACATTCCGGTCGTTCGTTCAATTTATTTCTGTTATAGAGAGAATTAGCGGACTTTTGTGATATGTTTCACTAAAATAGAAAGATTTATGGAAAAGCTGAAAATGCAATTTAAAATTCGGAATGTAGAATTCATTGTCCCTATTGGTCTTTATTTTCTTTTTGTCGGAATACTTTCTTTGGGATCTGCTTTGAGTGCCAAATTTTGTTTTATGAATACCATGGCTGCTTTTGGGGTGATTACTTTTTATCTCACTATTCCTTCATTGCTTTGTTCTTATC
>CAVCAX010000071.1:0-2036 GCA_963599995.1 Coprobacillus sp. CAG:698 | reverse complement strand
AACAAAAGTAAAATAGGGATATATGTGGAGCAAACCGTGGAGCTATAAAGAAGGTCTGATTATTGGTGCAGGATTATTGGTGATAGGTGCACTGCTGCAAATAACGGTAGGAGGTATCAATTGGAATCTGTTTGCCTGGCCGGTTAATTTAATAGTGTTATCAGTATATATCATTGTTCTGATAGCCATGCACCTTCTCCGTAAACGAGTCTATTTGTTTGAGTGGTTGAGCCATTATTCCACAGCCGTTTCTTCCCTTGTCTGGGTGGTCGGTATGACGGTGGTAATGGGTCTTATCCGGCAGGCTCCTTCCGGTCATGCTTCGAATGACATACTGGGATTTTCACAGATGATTTCATCCTGGTCTTTCGTTCTGCTTTATTTATGGATGGCCACTGCATTGGGATTAACGATACTCCGTACCAGTTTCCCTTTGAAGTTCGGCCGCCTTTCGTTTCTTCTCAATCATATCGGATTATTCATTGCATTGATTGCAGCTACTTTAGGGAATGCCGATATGCAGCGACTGAAAATGACTACCCGAATGGGAAACGCGGAATGGCGGGCTACCGATGATAAAGGACAACTGACAGAACTTCCGTTGGCTATCGAATTAAAAGATTTTACTATTGATGAATATCCGCCGAAACTGATGCTGATTGATAATGAAACCGGACGTGCACTTCCCGAAAAATCTCCTGTACATTTATTGCTTGAAGAAGAAGTATACGGTGGGACTTTGCAGGATTGGGAACTGACTATTCAACAATCCATTCCAATGGCGGCCTCCGTAGCTACCGAGGATACGCTGAAGTTTACGGATTTTCATTCTATGGGAGCAACTTACGCTGTACATTTGAAAGCTGTGAACCGAAAGAACCGGCAGACGAAGGAAGGCTGGGTGAGTTGTGGGAGTTTTCTTTTCCCTTATAAGGCATTGCGCCTTGATTCTCTGACTAGCCTCGTAATGCCGGAAAGAGAACCGCAACGCTTTGCTTCGAAAGTGAAAGTCTATACGCAGGAGGGAACAATTACGGAAGATACGATTGAAGTGAACCGTCCTATGGAGATAGAAGGCTGGAAAATCTATCAGCTTAGTTATGATGAGTCGAAAGGGGGTTGGAGTGATATTAGTATCTTCGAACTGGTTCGTGATCCGTGGTTGCCGGTAGTTTATACAGGGATCGTTATGATGATGCTCGGGGCCGTTTGTCTGTTTGTGAATGCACAAAAGAGAAAAGAGGAGGAAAAGGAATGAGTTGGGAATATTTTATATTGTTTGCGGTAGTCGCATTGGTTTGTTGGAGCTTGGGGGCTTTTGCTGCTTGGAAAGGAAAGAAAACGGTATGGGCATACGGATTTACTCTGTTGGGATTGGCTGTATTTTTCTGTTTTATCCTCGGCATGTGGGTTTCTTTGGAACGTCCTCCGATGCGGACAATGGGAGAGACACGTTTGTGGTATTCTTTCTTTCTGCCGTTGGCTGGATTGATAACGTATATACGTTGGAAGTATAAATGGATTCTTAGTTTCAGTTGCGTTCTGTCATTAGTCTTTATCTGTATCAATATCTTTAAGCCGGAGATTCACAACAAGACGTTAATGCCTGCTTTACAGAGTCCATGGTTTGCTCCTCATGTTATTGTGTATATGTTTGCTTATGCTATGTTGGGGGCTGCGGTGGTAATGGCTATTTATCTGCTTTGGTTCAAGAAAGAAGAGATTGAACGGAAAGAAATGGATTTATGCGATAACCTTACTTATGTAGGTCTGGCTTTTATGACATTGGGTATGCTTACGGGAGCTATTTGGGCAAAGGAAGCTTGGGGACATTACTGGGCTTGGGATCCGAAAGAAACATGGGCAGCGGCAACTTGGTTCTCTTATCTTACATATATACATTTCCGACTGGGTAAACCGTTGAAAGTGAGTCCGGCATTAGTTATTTTGTTAGTATCGTTTGTTTTATTACAGATGTGCTGGTATGGAATCAATTATCTTCCGTCGGCACAAGGTGTCAGTGTACACACTTATAA
>CAVCAX010000070.1:5033-10315 GCA_963599995.1 Coprobacillus sp. CAG:698 | reverse complement strand
CACGAATATCTGTAGCAGGGGTGAATTTCTAAAAAAGGAGTTTTGACACCCCCAACAAGCTATCGTTCGGTAACCATTATTCAAAACAGTTCCTCTTCAACGATAATTTCAATCAAAATCTAAATTAAAGCAGTTATCGGGAGGATTATACTCCCCATACACTGCCGGCATTGTTGTTTATCCGTTCGATAAACCAAACCAATGCAGTTTTCACCTTTTTCATAACCAATAATTTAACTAATACCTAAAAACTAAGAGCCTGTAAAAAATGCCTCTTAAACGTATTTACCAGTCTATTTGAGCAATAATTAAACAGACTCCAACTTACCTGAAAAAAGGGAAATCAGTGCAACATCACATATCCCCAAATCATCGGATCGGCTTGTCCGATCTTACCTAACAATCTTTTTACCTTTTTCATATCAAATCTTTCTGTTTTTGTGTGTACTCCTTGAAAACGATGCAAATGTAACCGGTCTGAAAATAAAACGAATTGACCTAAAGCAAAAACAAATATTTTTATCCCTATTTATTGATTTGCGTCAAGCATTTTTGTACTTTTGCAGACACAGCCACAATAACAAATACCAGAAAACGCTATGGACATATTAAAAGAGACAGTGGACGCTGTCGTTAATTCCCGATTTCCCGAAATGAGTAAGGAAGGACGCCGGCAATTGACAGAAGTCCTGATACGCAAAAATGTAAATAAAGGCGAGATTATCCTAAATGAGGGACAAATTGCACGCGATCTGATATTTGTGGGCAAAGGCATGGTTCGCCAATTCTATTATAAAAACGGTAAAGACGTAACCGAACACTTTTCTTATGAAGGTTGCATAGTGATGTGCATCGAAAGCCTCCTCAAACAGGAGCCCACCCGACTGATGGTAGAAGCGTTGGAACAATCGGTCATATATCTTTTTCCTTTTGCAATATTGCAAAAACTGCTGGAGACCAATCCGGAGATCAATCTGTTTTATAGAAAAGTACTGGAATATTCATTGATTGTCTCGCAAGTCAAAGCTGACTCCTGGCGTTTCGAAACGGCAAGAGAACGTTATAATCTGTTACTTGAGCATCATCCGGAAATTATCAAGCGTGCACCCCTGTCGCACATCGCTTCGTACCTGCTGATGACTCCGGAAACATTGAGCCGCGTCCGTTCAGGAGTATTATAAGTCCGCTCAACTCCGTAAGTCCGTTCAGCTCCGTCTGTACTCTTTCGGAGACATGCCCACATAATGCTTGAAGTATTTACCAAAGAAGGATTGGTTGGAAAAATGAAGATACTCGGCTATTTCCTGTACGCTCATCTCAGAAGACTTCAATAAAACCCGAGCTTCCAGGATCACAAAATTATCAATCCATTCACCGGCTGTCTTGCCACTCACCTCTTTCACCACACCCGAAAGATGTTTGGGAGTCAGGCACAGTTTATTGGCATAAAACGTCACCGAACGGTCTATCTTATAATTGGCAGAGACTTCACGCATAAATTTCTCAAAAAGCTCTTCCTTCCGGCTCTTCGGGCGAATCTCACTCGCCGGCATGTGCTTGCGGCAGAAATTATAGATGTCGTAAAACATGGCGGCAATAATACCTTTCGCTATCTCTTTACGGAATACATTGTCTCTCATCTTTACTCTTTTCCATAAAAAGGCGTGGTATTCCATCACGCACTCCAACTCTTCTTTGTTCAAAGGAATGCAAGGATGTTCTTTGATATACAACATAAAGGATAGCAATTCTTTCACTTGCGTAAAAGTCCGGTCGACAAACTGCGGTGAAACTGCGATAAAAACACAGGAAAAACCATCACTTCTATCCATGCGTTGAATAATCTGCTCGGGAAGAGTCATCAACAAACTGCCGGCTGTCAGTTTGTATTCTTTCAAATTTACGCAGACAGTACCTTCACCGGCAAGGCAAACCGCTATTACAGCCGCATTAATGCGGTTTGGATATTCATCCATAGGAACATCCACAACATCATTATTGAATATAGCAAAGTCGTTCTCTATAAAATCAATCTTCCGCAATCCATGCTCGGAAGATATGTTTACTTGTGGGATCACTTCATTATTCATTTTATCGTATTTTTGCGCAAATATAGGCATAAAATCCATTAAAACTATTCTATTTTTCCATTTTTAGAAAATCCGAATAATTATACAGTCTGGAGTCCGCACTCGCCGATAACAAAAAAGAGGGTGTCAAAACCCTCTTCTTAAACAGACCACCCTTGATACAGATACCTGTGATAAGGGTGATTTAATTCGTGATCTTCACCCCGATAAAATAAGTACGCGGCTGTGTAGGGCCATAGAAATAGCCGGAATCACGGAATTCACCCTTATCCAGGTCTTTCTGGAAACTGTTAAAAACATTCTGCACACCTGTATTCAGTTGCAACTTGATGTGATCGTGCAGTACGAAAGTATAGTTCAGTTTCAGATTGAAATCAAAGAACTGAGGAGTGTTCTCCATACGGTCTTCATCAATACAGCCGGCCATGTGGGGCACAATCATTTTCCCGGTATAAGTACCCGATAAAGAGAAATCAAAATGCTTGGCCGGTGCGGAAGTGAAAGTGAAATAGCCGTAATAATCCGGCGTACGAGGCATGCGTCGGGTCGTGAGATCGGGAAGTCCATCCACAGTACCCTCGCACCACACGACATCCCGGGTATAGCGGCTGCGTTGTGCCGTGAATCCTAACTGGAACTGTGCTTCGCGCCCGTGGGCGATCTTCGCATCGAGGTTTGCACCATACACGCGGGCACCGTATGCATTACGGCGTTCTTTGATGATATCTCCATTTTCATCTTCACCGATATTGGTCAGCATGAACACATGACGCAAGTCCGTATAAAATCCCTCGAGCAGGACATTCGCCTGCCAGTGCCCGATGGGCAGAGTCCAGTCTACGGAACCGCTGTAACTGTTAGAACGTTCCTCACGCAGGTTGTCGGCCAGTCTTATCTGAATGCCCTCACCTCCTACGGCTGTGACATGCAAATCCTCGTCATAAGCCTGCGGAGCACGGAAGCCGGTAGAATAGGTCAGACGCGCCTGAATTTTATCGGTGGGCTTATAGAGCAAGTTCACACGCGGACTAAAAATGAGCTTGTCGATCAGATTATGCTTATCCATACGTAAACCGATGAGCATTGTCAACTGATTCATGCGCCATTCGTTTTGGATGAAAGTTCCCGCCACACGGACATCCTGTTTCATATCGCGGTGATAGCCGGTCATGACATCGTGCAACGAGTTGTCCTGGTACTCGAAACCGCCGGTAAAGGTGGCAGGGGCAAAGAAACAATGCGCCATCTGCCCCACATACATGCCTCCCAACACCCAAGTCAGGTCTTTGGTTTTGCCGTAGGCATGGGTGTTTCGCTGCGCGCCATAATAACTGTTGCGATCCGTATGCTGAATAGAGCCATACAAAGACATTTTGTGCTTTGCCTCGTTCCAATAATGATCGTAGCTCAAACCGCCGCTATTGATGACGTGTCTGGTCTGTTCGGTAATGTCCGTTTCATGCGGCTGCAAGTCGAACTTATTTCCGCCGCGACGGAATTCATTGGTCGTGTGGTATTCTATATTGATGCGGCTGTTGTAGGAAGGACGGTAATAGGCGCGCATCCCGAAAGTATTCATATTCAGTTTCCCCAACTCGGAAAAGCCGTCGCCATCGGCATCATACGGATTGCGGTTGCGATATGTCTCATAGAGGGCAATGCCGTAACTGTTGTCCTTCGCCACCAGCGAGACATTCCCTCCCATGTATTGCTCCCAGGACTTGCCGTTCATGTTCGACATCATGCTGGATACCTGAAATGAATTGCTGACAGGGTCTTTCGTGATAATGTTGATGGTTCCTCCTACGGCATTGGCGCCAAACAAGGCAGACCCGCCGCCACGCACGACCTCTACCCGCTCGATCATGTTTACCGGAATCTGCTCCAGTCCATACACTCCGGAAAGAGCGCTGATAATCGGACGGCTGTTTATCAATATCTGCGAATAAGGCCCTTCCAGACCATTGATGCGCACTTGAGGAAAGCCACAGTTCTGACAATTGTTTTCCACACGCAGTCCGGACTGGAAATTCAATGACTTGGCAAGGTCAGTAGAATTCACCGCTTCAAAAAGCTTGGCACTCATCACATTCACAACGACGGGAGCTTCACGGCGGTTCACCTCATTGCGATTGGCGGACACAACCACTTCATCGGTCGTAAAACTCTCCTCTTCCATCTGAAAATGGAGGACGGCCGTAAAATCCTTGCTGACCGCCACACTCTTTTGCTGGGTCTTATACCCCAGTGCCTGTACTTGCAAGGTGTATTCGCCCGGAGCAAGATGCCGGAACTCAAATTGTCCTTCATCATTAGACACAGCCCCCGATGCGCGGTATTTGTCGGGGACACTCCCTCCGTTGTAACTGACGATACGTACAGTAGCATAAGGGATATTCTCTTCGGTTCCTTTCACAATCACGTGACCGGAAATCATATTGCCTTCCTTAATAGGATTGACGGCATAGGTAGTCATGCTCAGACAAAAAAACATGAGCAGGATGATAGATTTCTTCATTCTGAGATAAATAAATGTACATAAAATAAGAGTCTGTTCAAATTTTGCTCCGTATCATTCTGATGAGAGGAAAATTTGAACCGGGTTTAGAGCCTGTCCCAATTCTGTTCAGGCCCTTACAAAATCTCTCCCTTGGGGGTTATCCGACTCTCAGTACCGGCGGAGCACGGAGAGACACCACACGCCTATGCGTCTCCGGCATAACAGGAATATCCGTCTGCTGCTGCAAACAGCCAAGCAACGGACGGATTGCTTCTATATGAATAGGTATATCTGCCTCTAATGAACAAAACGAGGACAGACGGGCAATGACTATGACTTCGGTTTTGAAATGGGTATGCTTGCCATGACTGGGGTGAGAATGCACTATCATGACCCCATTTACGTAGTGTACATGGGAAAACATCGTAATGCTTGCCTGATACACGATAAACAGCGCCAACAACAGAAGGGATGATAGAACTCTTTTTATACGTCTCACCTGTTATACTTACCTTTGTTTAGTGTTGAAGCCGCAAAGGTAAGTATTATCGAAAGGATTTTATGATAAAAAGTAATTATTTAAGCAGTAAAATCATAAAAGGAACCACTAATCACTAAACAAGTATCTATAATCCCTTTTTGCCGCCGGCACGGTCCATTCTTCCGGAATAAACTTCCATTGGTTCAATGCG
>CAVCAX010000070.1:3450-5023 GCA_963599995.1 Coprobacillus sp. CAG:698 | reverse complement strand
TCAATGCGCGGGGGTCGAGTGTTCCTTTCTTTTCGATGTAGTTCATCAGATAGAAACGGAGATCTTTGTCTGTGGAGAAGATAATACGGTCTTTCAGCTGCTCCTGAGGAATACCGGCGCCTTTAGTCAGCAGTTCGCCTCCCCCATTGCCACGGTATGAGTTCAGAGCGACTTTATAGGTTTTGTTCAAATCGAACGGCGTACCATCCGCCATGCTGACAATCGTGATCTTCTCTCCTTTCGGCTTGGTCACATCTACCGTATAGATTATCCCTGCCGCCGAATCAAAATTAAAGCTGAAGTTCTGAAACGATGCCCGATCTTCTGCTCCTTCACGGCGTTTTTCTTTAAACCACAGCAAATGGTCCTGCGGAGATTTCATCTGATTGGTCCACATATAATAAGACTCTTCAAGAATGCCCTTGATTTCTTTGCCCGAAAGCGTCATCACATAGAGCATATTCTCATATTTATAAAGATTGAACATATCGCTCACACGAATATCCCCTTTTTTGATCTCCGCATCAAATGACAGCGGAGCCGCCAATGAGATGTCTGCGCCGGAAATATCGAGTTGCAGCGAGTGAATGAAATCGATGAAAGCCGATGGACCGAAGAAGGCCGGACGGGTAGAGATCGTTTCGGTAAAAGTTCCTATTTTTTTGGAGACGAACTGCTCGACCACCGCGTACTGAGGAGCAAACTTCTGCATGAACTCGTCACTGACGCCATAGTCCTGCGTAGCAGAAAGAGTTCCTTTTATATCTTTACGCTGCACTTTCCCGCCTTTCAGCTTTATCGTCACATCAATATCAGACACCACCAACGCATTACTTGCCGGATTGATAACCAATACAGAATCTCCTGCCACATTCGCTATCTTTTTGCATTCACGTGCGTGGTCATGCCCCATCAATACCATATCAAAGCCGGGGACATTCTTTGCAATGTTCAGCGATGCGTTCTCATTATATTTGCCCGACATTAAAAAAGCATCCTGTCCGGCATGAAACAAGCCGATGACAAGATCCGGATTTTCCTTTTCACGGATCACTTTCATCCACTTTCTCGCCGTCTGCTCCATATCATCGAAACGCAATCCTTTCCACAAGTTCTCCGACAGCCATGCGGGAATGGCAGGCGTAATCATGCCCAACACGACGACCTTCACTCCGTCGCGTTCCATCACTTTATAAGGCTTCAGATGCGTTTCGCCGGTAGCCGTATCGATGATATTGGCACCTAACACGGGAAAGTCGCACTCGCTGATCCAGCGGTCGAATACCCGGCGACCGGTCTCTACGTCGTGATTTCCCATATTGCCGGCATCATAACCCATGTAATTCATCATCTCGGCACAGAGATGGGGTGAAACCGTATCTATGTAATTATAATAATAAGCGGTGGGCTGCCCCTGCAAGATATCCCCATTGTCGAGCAGGATCAAGTTGGCCTTATAAGTTTCCCGCTCTTTCTGCACAAAAGCATGAACACGTGCCAGGCTGCCGGTCCAATCCTTCTGAGTTATAAAATTATAAGGATAATAATTACCGTGTACATCGCTGGTCTGTAC
>CAVCAX010000070.1:0-3440 GCA_963599995.1 Coprobacillus sp. CAG:698 | reverse complement strand
GTCTCACTTCACGTTCTTTTGCCGTCAATGACAGGACAAAGGCGAACAACACCACAAAAATAAAAGCAAACTTTTTCATACTAATATCATTCTACAAGGGTAAAGAGACAGGAAAAAACATGTCTTTCATATAACGACACAATCCTTACCACATATATTTTGTAGCAGCAAATATACAAAAAAATGGTATCCGATAAAGATTAATACGTACATTTGTCAGCAAATCATTATAAAAGCAATTATGGAATTATTTCACAAAATGATTTCTGCCGCCCTGAATATACCGGAAAGGCAAATCAACAACACACTGAATTTACTGAAAGACGGTGCCACCATCCCCTTTATCAGCCGTTACCGCAAAGAGGTTACGGGAGGGTTGGACGAAGTCCAGATCGAAAATATCAAGAATCAATATGACAAACTCTGCGAAACGGCCAAGCGCAAAGAGACCATCCTCAGTACCATCAACGAACAAGGCAAGCTGACTGCAGAACTGCAGAAACGTATTGACAACACTTGGGATGCTACCGAACTGGAAGACATCTACCTGCCGTACAAGCCCAAACGGAAAACCAGAGCGGAAGTTGCCCGGCAAAAAGGGCTCGAACCGCTTGCCATGACGCTGATGCTGCAACGCGAAAACAATCTCGAAGCCAAAGCAAGCTCTTTCGTGAAGGGAGACGTGAAAACGGTGGAAGATGCCCTGAAGGGTGCACGCGACATTATAGCCGAGCAGGTGAATGAAGACGAACGGGCCCGTAATGCCATACGCAATCTGTTCAGCCGGCAAGCCGTAATCAGTGCCAAAGTAGTGAAAGGCAAAGAAGAAGAGGCTGCCAAATACCGCGATTACTTTGACTTTTCCGAACCGCTGAAGCGTTGTACTTCGCACCGTCTGTTGGCCATCCGCCGTGCCGAATCCGAAGGCATGCTGAAAGTATCTATCAGTCCGGACGACGAAGAGTGTATCGAAAGACTCGAACGCCAGTTTGTCCGTAGCAACAACGAATGTGGCCGCCAGGTGGCGGAAGCCGTACAGGATGCCTATAAGCGCCTGCTCAAACCGTCTATCGAGACCGAGTTTGCCGCCATCACGAAAGAGAAAGCCGACGAAGAAGCCATTCGTGTGTTTGCAGAAAACCTGCGGCAACTGCTGCTCGCTCCTCCGTTGGGGCAAAAGCGGGTACTGGCCATAGATCCGGGGTTCCGCACCGGTTGCAAAGTTGTCTGTCTGGATGCGCAAGGCAACCTGCTGCATAACGAAAATATTTATCCGCATCCGCCGGTGGAGAAGAAGAAAGAAGCCGCCGCCAAACTCCGCAAGATGGTGGAAGCCTACCAGATAGAGGCAATTGCCATCGGGAACGGTACTGCCAGCCGGGAAACTGAATATTTCGTTACCAACCAACAGTATGACCGTCCCTTGCAGGTGTTCGTTGCCAGCGAACAGGGAGCATCGATCTATTCCGCTTCCAAAATAGCGCGCGATGAATTTCCGGAATACGATGTGACCGTACGCGGTGCCGTATCCATCGGGCGCCGCCTTATGGACCCGCTTGCCGAATTGGTAAAAATAGAGCCGAAATCGATCGGCGTAGGACAATACCAGCACGATGTGGACCAGGGTAAGCTAAAAAAAGCACTCGACCAAACCGTGGAAAATTGTGTAAATCAGGTAGGCGTGAACCTGAATACAGCCAGCAGCCACCTGTTGACGTATATCTCGGGGCTCGGTCCGCAGTTGGCACAGAATATCGTAAACTACCGCGCGGAAAACGGTGCTTTCGGTTCACGCAAGGAGCTGATGAAAGTTCCACGTATGGGTGCAAAGGCTTTCGAACAATGTGCCGGATTCCTCCGTATCCCACAAGCCGGAAATCCACTGGACAATACCGCCGTGCATCCCGAAAGCTATTGCATCGTGGAGCAGATGGCAAAGGACTTGAAATGTACTGTTGCAGAACTGATCGGTAACAAAGAGCTGCGTGCGAAAATAAACATACCGGCATACGTGACTTCTACGGTAGGTATGCCGACCTTGCAAGACATCATGCAGGAACTCGAGAAGCCGGGACGTGATCCGCGCCAGACAATCAAGACCTTCGAATTTGACAAAAACGTGCGTACAATCGATGATCTGCGTGAGGGCATGATACTTCCCGGCATCGTAGGCAACATTACCAACTTCGGTGCCTTTGTAGACATCGGCATCAAAGAGAACGGACTGGTGCACCTCTCACAGCTCGCCGAACGTTTTATCTCTGATCCGACGGAAGTGGTGTCCATCCATCAGCATGTAATGGTAAAGATCCTAAATGTAGATTATGCCCGGAAACGGATTCAACTGACCATGATCGGTGTAGAACAAAACTGAGCAAGGATTCGTGTTTAAGTTGTTGCTGATACAGCACTCTTAGAGTAAACGTATCCGAGCTTTCCTGTAAGTAGAACCGCGGATGTATCAAAACCCAATCAGTTTTTAATACACCCGCGGTTCATATATTTTAGGCATTCTTTTCTTTCAAAATACCAAATGATGCACCCCGTCATCAGAATCATTAATACCGTACAGATAATAGAACCCTCGAATCCAAAATCGCCTCCGTTCAGGATGTTATTGTCCGGAAACTGCAACTGCAATAAAGATGGGCACAGCAGGGTACCGCTGACTTTATACCCTAAGACCGGCCCCTGCAACCAATTCCAGAACAGGTGCAATGAAATGGGAAACCACAAATTACGCGTATAAAGGAAAGAAACTCCCAACAAGCATCCTGCCAATACTAAATTCAATAAGGGCAAAAAGGCAATGTTCGGATTGAAGAAATGCATTAAAGAGAACAGGACAGAGGAAATTCCCAAAGAAAGGAATTTATTAAGCTGTGTCCGTAATAAACGTCCTAAAATATAGCCGCGCACCATGATCTCTTCCGTTAAAGCGACCAGAATGAAAACGCCAAAGCTACCTGCCAAATCAGCCACGCTCAGCTGTACTCCCGTCACCTTCACCTCTCCCAGCAACAGCGAAAGTCCAAAACCGGCGCCATATAAAAACACAGCAGCCAACAGTCCATACAGGATATCTTTCCCACGTCCTTTGATGCTGAGTCCCAAATCCGATAACGGTCGATGATCAAGATACTTAAGAATAAAACAGGCGGGAAGCACTGCCGACAACAAGGTGACCGACTGAATGACCGCATATCGGGAAAGAGTAAGCGAGCCCATTCCGGAAAAACCGATAAAGAGATACACCAACATCGAGAAGAGTGCGGAAAGGAATAAAAACACTACCACATAGACCGATAAACTTACAAGCACATGCCCCCCCCGGGACTCTTTTTGCTGAATATCTTCTTGTTCCATTTTCAATTTATTAATCTGAAGCAAAAATAATTATAATAATCAAAAAGCCGCTTTACTTTCTATTTATTTCTTTA
>CAVCAX010000069.1:4010-4981 GCA_963599995.1 Coprobacillus sp. CAG:698 | reverse complement strand
ATCATCTTGTCGTTCAACGTCTGTGTTTCATCTTGCAACAGGAAACTTACAGCGTATGACTTCTTACCCGCTTCCAGATTCTTGCCTTCGTATACATCGAAGAGCTCTACTTCCTTCAGAAGCTTCTTCTCTGTTTCGTAAGCGATTTTTTCAATCTCGCCAAACTGGATATTCTTGTCGAGCAACAGGGCAAGGTCACGTTTCACAGCCGGGAACTTAGATATTTCCTTGAAGCTGACCTTCACCGAACGGATTGCTTTCATCAGCTCTTTCCAGTTCAGTTCGGCATAATATACCTCATTGTCAATATCAAATGCTTTCAGCAATTTCTTTGTCACAACGCCAAATGTAGCCAGAAGTTTTCCGCCTTTGGTATGAACGGTAAGAGCTGCTGCATAAATATCATCCGTAAGGTTGCCTACCACCAAATTGTGCAAATCCAGTCCCAACCGTTTCAAGATATTCTCCACGTATGCTTTCAACTCATACACCGAACTGTTCTCATCCGCATGTATCCAAGAATTGGAAACTTTCTTACCTGTTACCCACAATCCGAGGTGATATTCTTCGGCATAAGCCGCCAATATCTTTTCCGGATTCTTTTTATCGGCATCGAAATAATAGCAGTTACCGAATTCAAAGAATTTCAGGTCGGCATTCTTACGATTCGCATTATGAGCGATACTTTCAAGTCCTCCAAACAACAACGTCTGGCGCATACTGTTCAAGTCCGCACTCAACGGATTCATCAGCATCACCAAATGATTGGCAGGATAAGACTCCAATCCATCATAATAAGCGGCACGTGTCAGAGAGTTGTTCAGTATTTCGTTGAATCCGCAACCAACCAGTTGCTCTGCTATCAGGTTCTGCAGTTTATTCGATTTATCCACCTCTCCTTTGGTAGTCAGACTCGATTTCAGAGTAGTGGGTATCTCTACATTATTATATCCGTAAATACGAAGAATGTC
>CAVCAX010000069.1:0-4000 GCA_963599995.1 Coprobacillus sp. CAG:698 | reverse complement strand
ACATCACAATCGCGCTGCACGTCCACACGGTAAGGCGGAACTGCCAATGTCAGGCCTTCGGGCGTTTCATTCGTGATCTTCATTTCCAGGCTTTTCACAATGCTCTTGATTGTTTCCACCGGAATCACTTTGCCTACCAGAGAATTAACCTTTTCGTATGCCAGTTCTACAATAAAATCCTGTGCGGGAGCCACACATATATCCTTAATCTCACTGGAGACGGTTCCTCCGGCCAGTTCTTTTACCATAATGGCCGCCAACTTCAGGCAATAGATCGTTATATTCGGATCGACACCTCTTTCGAAACGGAAAGAAGCATCCGTATTCAGCCCATGCCGGCGGGCTGTCTTACGCACCCAAGTCGGATGGAAATAAGCACTCTCGATAAATACATTCGTAGTAGCCTCTGTAGAACCGGAATCCAATCCACCGAACACACCGGCCATGCACATCGCCTCTTCCTTGTTACAGATCATCAGGTCGCGCTCGTTCAATTTTCGCTCCACACCGTCTAATGTAACAAAAGGAGTACCTTCAGGCAGCGTCTTTACAATGACTTCCCCTCCCTTTATCTTGTCCGCATCAAAGCAGTGCAACGGCTGCCCGAAAGCATGAACGATATAGTTCGTAATGTCCACCACGTTATTAATAGGACGTAAACCGATCAACCGGAGCTTATTCTGCAACCATTCGGGGCTTTCTTTTACAGTAACCCCTTTTACGGTAACACCAGCATAGCGGGGACATGCCTCACTGTTCTCTACCGTTACCTTTATATCGAGATCATGATTTTCTACTGCAAAGGCATCAACCGACGGGCGTTTTAGTGCAGTCTGCTTGCCGTTCTGAATCAGGTAAGCATACAAGTCACGTGCCACCCCGTAATGCGAACACGCATCTGCACGGTTGGGCGTGATATCCACTTCGAGTACATAATCACTCTTTACATTATAATAGTCTTTGGCCAATGTGCCCGGAACAGCCTGTTCGGGCAGAACGATGATGCCCTCATGAGAGGTTCCGATGCCGATTTCATCTTCAGCACAGATCATGCCGACAGACTCTACACCACGAATCTTTGATTTTTTGATTGTGAAACATTCATCACCGTCGTATAGTTTCGTACCCAAAGTGGCAACTACCACCTTTTGTCCGGCGGCTACATTGGGTGCTCCGCATACAATCTGAGTAGGTTCGCCATTTCCCAAATCAACCGTAGTGATGTGCAAGTGGTCTGAATTCGGATGCTCCACACACGTCAGCACCTCACCGATGACGAGCCCTTCCAGACCGCCTTTTATGGTTTGAACTTCTTCCACACTTCCTGTTTCCAATCCGATGGAAGTAAGTGCGGCAGCCACTTCTTCCGGTGTCAAATCGAAGTCGACATACTCTTTCAGCCAATTATAAGAGATATTCATATCATTAAGTTTTTATTGTTTCTCAAAAGATTCGCAAAGTTAATAAGTTTTTTCGATTTCACCCGCAAGTTGCATCCGGATATTCTGTAAAACAGCTTTCGGGCAGCCTTTCCAAAAGACATTTAGAAAGGCAACGGCCCATCATTGCCTATTCCGCCAAACGGATTATCGATTTGCGGAGCAAAATCAGGCGCGGGGGGCGGAACGCTATCGGTACTGTTCATTCGCGACCCCACTATAGGCATCGCCCCTGCATCGGGTGCAGGGATCACCATATCGTCATCCGGATTCTGGAACCGGGTATATTCACCTTTGAAGCGCAAAAGTACATCTCCCACTGCACCGTTACGGTGCTTGGCAATAATAATCTCAGCCATGCCACGCAGATCGTTTCCATGATCGTCCTGATATATCTTATAGTATTCCGGACGATGGATAAAACATACCATATCGGCATCCTGCTCAATGGCTCCGGATTCACGGAGGTCACTCAACTGCGGCCGTTTTCCTTCGATACCCTCACGACTTTCAACACCACGGTTCAACTGCGACAACGCGATAATGGGAATATTCAGCTCTTTGGCAAGTCCTTTTAGCGAACGCGATATCGTACTCACCTCTTCCTGACGGCTTCCGAATGCCATACCGCTCGCATTCATCAACTGAAGGTAGTCGATAATGATAATCCGGACCCCATGCTCACGCACCAGGCGGCGCGCTTTGGTACGAAGTTCGAAAACAGACAACGAAGGAGTATCGTCGACGTACAGCGGTGCGTCAATCAGGTCTTTCAACTTATAATCCAGCTGTTGCCACTCGTATGCAGCAAGCTGTCCGCTCTTGATCTTCTCACTCGGAATTTCACAGACATTGGAAATCAAACGATTCACCAACTGCACATTACTCATTTCAAGAGAAAACAGCGCCACAGGATTCCGGAAATTCACCGCTATATTCTTTGCCATGGAAAGCACGAATGCCGTTTTTCCCATGGCAGGACGGGCAGCGATGATAATAAGGTCGGAGTTTTGCCAGCCGGAAGTCATCTTGTCCAACTTGGTATACCCACTCTCCAAACCACTCAAACCGTCGGTACGGGCAGCAGCTTTCTGAATCAACTGATACGCCTCGCTGATCACCGGATTGATCTGCGTATAGTCTTTCTTCATGTTCCGTTGTGAAATCTCAAACAGCTTTCCCTCCGCTTCCTGCATCAAGTCATCTACATCGAGCGTCTCGTCAAATGCCTTGCTTTGAATTCCACTGGTGAAAGAAATCAGTTCGCGCGCCAGATACTTCTGTGCGATGATACGCGCATGATACTCGATATGAGCAGAAGAAGCGACCTTACTGCTCAGCTGCGTTATGTAAAACGGGCCGCCAACCTCTTTCAGTTCGCCACGTTTGGCCAATTGTTCTTTCACGGTGAGGATATCCACCGGCTTCTGATTCACAGCCAAGTCGGTAATAGCCGCATAAATCAGTTGATGCCGATGCTCGTAAAATGATTCCGGTCGGAGAATTTCACTTACCAGAGAATATGCATCTTTTTCAATCATCAAAGCTCCCAGCACGGCTTCTTCCAATTCCGGAGCCTGAGGCTGGATACGTCCATAATCGGTTATGGGTTGCGGAGTTTTGGGTTTCGCACTACGGGGAGTTCTTTTTTGTTGTTCAGCCATCTTTCTATTTACGATTTATCTGCCTAATTTATTATTATCCCTTTATAAACCGACCGGTCGGTTTGTAAAGGGACGACAAAGATAGAACATAATAATGAAGAATAAATAAAGAAAAATGAAGATTTTACTAACTTTGCATCGATACTGATAAACCATAAAAAATAAAAATGATCACATTCCCGAATGCAAAAATAAATCTGGGATTGAATATCACAGAGAAACGCCCGGACGGATACCACAACCTGGAAACCGTATTTTACCCCGTTCCTGTCGAGGACGCCTTAGAAATACATGTAATAGACAACAGCCCACTACCTACCGTTGACGGACAAGTGCAAAAGTATTCCCTCCATCAGGCAGGGTTGGAAATTGCAGGAAATGCAGCAGACAATCTGGTAGTGAAAGCCTATCTGCTGCTGGACCGTTTATTCGACCTTCCTCTGGTGGATATTCATTTGTACAAGCACATCCCATCGGGTGCGGGATTGGGCGGCGGATCATCCGATGCCGCTTTCATGCTAAAGCTCTTGAACAAACGGTTCGAACTGGGATTAACCAATGAAAAACTGGAAGAATATGCTTCGTCATTGGGAGCCGACTGCGCCTTCTTTATCAACAATGCGCCAACCTACGCCGAAGGAATCGGAAACCTGTTCTCCCCCATCTCACTTTCTCTTAAGGATTATCAGATCCTATTGGTAAAGCCCGATATTTTTGTATCTACAAGAGAAGCTTTTTCACTGATCAAGCCTCATAAACCGGAATATTCGTTAAAAGAGACCATCGCCCGGCCTGTTGAAGAATGGAAAGAAAGGTTGGTAAATGACTTCGAGGCAAGTGTTTTTCCGCAATTCCCAGCCATTGGAGAGATTAAAGACGAATTATACCGGCAAGGAG
>CAVCAX010000068.1:0-21314 GCA_963599995.1 Coprobacillus sp. CAG:698 | reverse complement strand
TACCTGTAACGCAGGTCGGAAAAATATTATACAAAAAGTGATAAAGTCAGGAAAACAAATGACAAATCAATTGCAATTAAGATTATGAAAACAATTAAATTAATCTTCTTCTTTCTTTTAATAAGTAGTTCCATTATCGCACAAAAGATTAATATTGATATCACTTTCTACACAAAAAATTTAGAAGCGTATGAAGGCACATGGGTATGTCAATCGAATGATACTATATTCAGAATTATTTTGCAAAAAGCACAAAAGATTGAAAGTTACTATACTATTGATGGACTTTTAGGGGGATATTTTCTGTCTGTAAAAGGAGATATCTTGGAAAACCACTTATCTCCTTTACCTACTTACTGGAAATCTTCTACTAAACCATACAATTTGTACATATGGGCAACAAACTATTCACTCAATAAACAAGATGTTGACCCTAACAGTTTAAGATTCATATTTTGGGATCAAAAGAAGAGACATTATAATGGCAACGGAATTATGGCAGGAACCATCAATTTGCTATCACCGAATAAAATCCGGTGGATTCTTGATGAAGTAGCGGGAATAAGAGCTACAATAGACCAAACGGCCGATCCTATCGGATTTTCTGTTCCAACAGATGTTATTATGATTAGAGAGGAATAACTTATTATGTAAATTGGGAGGATGTACACCCTAAAATGTTACATCCTCTCTTCCTATTTTTATAGTAGTTTCACGTAAGTTTGGCATTCCGCCAAACCGGTCGGAATGCCCCGTTATCTTCTTACTTCAACTCAAAAGGAACCACTCCTCTGATGTCGGCGGCAGAAGCGGCAATCACAGCCTCGAACTTGCCCGGTTCGGCTACCCACGCGTGCTTGGCGTCATCAAAAAAGCTCAGATCCTCTTTATCGACAGTGAAAGAGACCTCCCGCTCCTCACCCGGTGCGAGCTTCACTTTCCGGAAGCCTTTCAGCTCTTTTACCGGCCGCGGCAAAGAGGACTTCTTGTCGCTGATATAAAGCTGCACAACCTCCTGTCCTTCACGGTTTCCGGTGTTCTTTACAGTAACCGTAAAAGTTATCGTATCGTCGGCCGTCATCGCCTTTTTGTCGGCAACGGGCTTGCCGTATTCAAAAGTAGTATAGCTCAGTCCGTGTCCAAACGGGAAGAGCGGCTTCGTTTTTTTCTGCTTATCGGCCCAACGGTAGCCGACAAAGATACCCTCATTGTATTTCTCATTCACCATGTCACCCACCTTCTCACTGCCGGGATACTCACCTAACTGATGGGCCGGAACATCCTCCAGACGGGCGGGGAAAGTGAAAGGCAGTTTTCCGGACGGGTTTACATCTCCCATCAGTACGGCGGCAAGGGCATTTCCGGCTTCCGACCCCAAGAACCAAGCCTGCAGGATTGCCGGAACATCCTTGACCCAAGGCATCGCTACGGCGTTGCCGGAAACATTGACCACAACTAAATTCCGATTTGCCTTGACCAGTTCCGTGATAACCCTGTCCTGATCGTAGGGCAAGCCGAGCCCGGTACGGTCGGAATCTTCGCAATCCTGATGCGAACTCTTGTTCAATCCGCCGATAAAAATGACGCAATCTGCTTCACCTGCCACCCGGACAGCTTCTGCAATCAGCTCTTCCGGACTGCGGTCATCTTTCAGATTCTGACCGGAAACAACGCCGTTGTATTCGCCACTGGCATCCCCCACATATCCACGGGCATAAACCACCTCCGCACGATTGCCGACACGGTTGCGGATACCGTCCAACGGAGAGATTTCCCTCTGCACCTTCAAGGAAGAGGAACCGCCGCCCACTGTCATCATCTTCACGGCATTCTCGCCTATCACGGCTATTTTCTTCGTTTCAGACAAGTCGATGGGCAACAGCCCGCCGTTGTTCTGCAACAATACGATGCCTGCTTCCCCTATCTTACGGGCTGCCTCATAATGTTCCGGAGAGCAGATGGTGCCATAAGGCCGGTTACGGTCCATCGTTGTACGGAAAGCCAGACGAAGGATACGGCGCACTTTATCGTCCAGCTCCTGAGTGCCGACTTTGCCCGACCGGATGCGTTCAAGGTAAGGATTCGCCAGATAATAATTATCATAAGCATTGCTTGTCCCTTTCGACAGGCCGTTTGTCCAACTGCCGAATTCCATATCGAGCCCGTTGGTTATCGCCTGATCCGTGTCATGCGCACCGCCCCAATCGGACACCACCACTCCGTCGAATCCCCATTCACCTTTCAGAATGTCATTCAGCAGATATTGATTGTGGCAGGCATGCTGGCCTTTGTATAAGTTGTACGATCCCATGATGCTCCATGCTTTACCCTCCTGCACAGCCGCTTTGAAGGCCGGAAGATAAATCTCATAGAGGGCGCGGTCGTCTACGATGACATTCGTGGTATGGCGGTTCACCTCCTGATTATTCAGTGCATAGTGTTTCACGCAAGCGGCTACTCCGTTCTGCTGTACCCCCTGTACATAAGGAACGACCATGCGTCCGGCCAGATAAGGATCTTCCCCCATGTATTCAAAATTCCGCCCGTTCAACGGGGTGCGATAGATGTTTACTCCCGGACCCAACAAAACGGTTTTATTGCGGTAACGTGCCTCCTCACCGATGCTTTTGCCATAGAGCCTCGCCAGGTCCGTATCCCAGGTAGCGGCCAGGCAGGTCAATGCCGGAAAAGCCACACAGGAGTCGTTGGTCCATCCCGCCTGATTCCATTCATCCCACAACACTTCGGGACGTATGCCGTGAGGACCGTCCGTCATCCAGAACTCGGGGATTCCCAGGCGGGCTACCCCCGGAGAAGAAAACTTGGACTGTGCATGCGTGACCGCAATTTTTTCTTCCAGCGTCATTCGGGACAAAGCGTCTTCCACTCTCTCTTCCACCGGTTTGCTATCGTCCAGATAAACGGGGGTCTGCGCCAATACCGGCAGAGCAATCAGGGATAAACCCCATAAGATTGATTTTGCTTTCATAGTACTATCCATTAAAAAAACGACTTATATTTATTTTAGTTCTCTCCACCATATTCTATCACTCAAAACAATCCGTTCCTCCCCTCCATACTGCCTGATTGTTCTTCATAGGAGATTAATTTCAGGATCTTCCATCTGCCGATCATGGTTTTCTATCTGTAAATCAATGTCGACAGATACTCTTCTGCAAACATCTCATTCGCCACTTCCAGCAGCTCGTCTGCCGTCAGTGCTTCGATCCGCTTGCAGACGACAGCCAGATTCTCGAACTTATTGTAGTGCAGGAAAGTTTTAGCCATCCCCAGTGCATTGTTCTCAAAGTTATCCGAAGCGACACCAATCTGGCCGATCAACTGCTTCTTGGCAGCCGCCAATTGCGAGGTAGTCATCTTCGTATCGCGCATCCGCTTCAATTCCTTATAGGTCAGTTTCAGGCAGGTATCCACATCTTCCGGATCCGTACCGAAATAGATGCTGAAAGCACCCGTATCCGTGTAAGAGGTAAGGTTGGACTCCACGTTATACACCAGTCCCCGGCGCTCGCGCAAAGCGACATTCAAGCGGCTGTTCATGCCCGGTCCTCCCAGAATGTTGTTCAGCAGATAAAGGGCTGTGCGCTTGTCGTCATAAGCATTGTAGGCACGGGCTCCCAACATCACATGCGCCTGGTGGGTGTCTTTGGGGACAACCAGATATTCGGGCACGTACAGAGGGGGCGGAGTACGCAAATCCTTTACGTCGCCGGCAGGTATGTCTGCCATCAGCTTTTCGAGCAGAGCGGTCAGCTTCTTGAAATCGACCTTCCCCTGCACAAAGAAAACCATGTTGGAGGGGTGATACAGCCGCTTTGTGAAAGCCAGGGCATCGGCCGTACGGAACTGCCTCAACAGCTCCGGTCGCCCCAGTATGTTGCGTCCCAACGGATGTCCGCGGAAAATCATATCCTCAAAATCATCGAAGATCAGTTCCGAAGGATTATCCTCATAAGATTGTATTTCGTCAATGATAACTTCGGTCTCCCTTTCGATCTCCCTTTGAGGAAAAGTAGAGCGGAATACAATATCTACCAGCAGCTCTACTGCCCGGGACAGGTCGTCGGTCAGGAAAGCGGAGTAAACGACCATTTCCTCTTTATTGGTGTAAGCGTTCAGGTCTCCCCCCACCGCCTCCATCCTATTCAATATATGCCAGGCTTTCCGTTTCTGTGTTCCTTTAAAGATAAGATGCTCTACAAAATGCGCCATCCCCTGCTCATTCTCAGCTTCATCCCGGGTTCCGGCATTCACAGCAAAACCACAATAAGTCACGTCAGAAGCAACAGGTTTACAAATAACTCTCAACCCATTCGACAGAGTTTGCTCCACCTGTTCCGTTAATAAATTCTTCATTCTCAAGACTAAGTTTTATTGATGCCGCAAAAATACAATAAAACTTATTGTCGTTTATAGAAAATTGCAGATATTTGTAGAGTATAACAGCGACAACGTATATGGAAAAGATCGGAATATTCTGTTCGGCATCGGAAAACATTGACAAAATGTATTTCGACATGGCCGCCCGCATAGGCCAATGGATAGGAGAGACAGGAAGGACACTTGTCTACGGCGGTGCCAGCCTCGGACTTATGGAATGTGTGGCGAAAGCCGTAAAGGCAAACGGCGGCTACATTATCGGTGTGGTCCCTGCCAAACTCGAAGAGAACGGAAGGGTGAGCACATTGCCCGACCGTATCATCAACACCCGCAACCTCAGCGACCGTAAGGACAGAATCGTAGAAGAATCGGATGTACTCGTCGCCCTCCCCGGAGGGGTAGGTACCCTCGATGAGATATTTCACGTGATGGCAGCCGCCTCCATCGGCTATCACCACAAGAAAGTGATCTTTTACAATGAAAGCGGCTTTTACGACACGCTATTGAAAGCGCTCGAGGAGATAGAAGAGCAAGGTTTTGCCCGTCAGCCGTTCTCTACGTACTACCAGACAGCCAATACGCCGGAAGAGTTAAAACAAATAATAGCAACTATATGATAGAATCCATCAAAGACCTTTTGCAAAAGGAAGCACAAGCCGTGCTGAACATCCCCATAACAGATGCTTATGAAAAGGCAGTAGACCTGATTTTCGAACAGGTGCACATCAAAAAGGGCAAACTGGTAACCAGCGGTATGGGAAAGGCCGGACAAATTGCCATGAACATCGCAACCACCTTTTGCTCTACGGGCATCCCCTCTGTCTTTCTGCACCCGAGTGAAGCGCAACACGGAGATCTGGGCATCCTGCAAGAGAACGATCTGCTGCTGCTGATTTCCAACTCCGGAAAGACACGCGAGATTGTGGAGCTGACCCAACTGGCTCATAACCTGAATCCGAACCTGAAATTCATCGTTATCACAGGAAATCCGGACAGCCCGCTGGCCGATGAGTCGGATGTCTGTCTCAGCACCGGCAAGCCGGCAGAGGTGTGCATACTGGGAATGACCCCCACCACATCGACTACCGTCATGACCGTCATCGGCGACATCCTGGTGGTGCAGACCATGAAAAAGACCCGGTTCACCATTGAAGAATATTCCAAACGTCACCACGGTGGCTATCTTGGAGAAAAATCAAGAGAACTATGCGTAAAGTAATCGGTATCGGCGAAACAATCCTCGACATTATCTTCGAAGGCAACCGCCCCTCGGCTGCCGTTCCGGGCGGCTCCGTCTTCAACGGCATCGTCTCACTGGGACGGGCGGGGGTAAACGTCTCCTTTATCAGCGAAACAGGAAACGACCGCGTAGGCGACATCATCCTGCAGTTCATGCGTGAGAACAATATACCGACAGACCACGTCAATGTATTTCCGGATGGGAAATCACCCGTATCGCTCGCTTTCCTGAACGAGCACAGCGATGCGGAATACATTTTCTACAAAAACTACCCCAAGCAAAGGCTCGATGTCCTGTTTCCGGAAATCCACGAAGACGATATAGTAATGATCGGCTCGTATTACGCCCTCAATCCTGTGCTCCGCGACAAGATAGTGGAACTGCTGGAAACGGCAAAAGAGAAGAAAGCCATCATCTATTACGACCCCAACTTCCGGAGTTCGCATAAGGACGAGGCAATCAAGCTGGCATCCACCATCATCGAGAACCTGGAGTATGCCGACATTGTGCGCGGCTCGGCAGAAGATTTCTTCTATATGTACGGTCTGAGTGACGCTGAAAAAATATACAAAGATAAAATCCAGTTCTATTGCCCGAACTTCATCTGTACCGCAGGAGGCGGACAGATCGCATTGCGTACCCCAAACTGCAGAAAAGAATATCCGATAGAGCCGTTGAATGCCGTCAGCACAATCGGTGCGGGAGACAACTTCAATGCCGGGCTGATCTACGGAATGTTGAAATACGACGTGCGGTATCGCGACCTCAACACCCTGGACGAAAGTACCTGGGATAAAATCATCCGGTACGGCAAAGACTTTGCGGCAGAAGTGTGCAAGAGTTTCGATAATTCGGTTTCTAAAGAATTTGCCAGGAACCTATAGTAACAACATCACCGCTAAAGGATGCAGGAATCCGGCTTTTCTCCCCTCCTGCATCGTTCTGCGGCCATACATTCACGTTAAAAACCCTATACTTTGGCTAATATTCGCAAAGGAATTATATTGTGCGCCAGTAATTCCTATCTTTGCATATAGAGTTATTAGACAAATTATACTATGTATAAGAACCTGTTAAGCTGGCTGACTGTCCTCGTACTGCTTCCATCCTGCTCCAAAACCCCACCGAACATCTCGGTTGTCTGTGAGGAGAACAATGTAGGAAACAGCATCATCAAATGGGAAACTGCCCCTCTCGTACACGGGCAGGTGAAAGTTTATGCATCCGCCGATCCGGAGTCGATTCCGGAAACAACGCCGATTGCAGCTGCCCCCATTTCCGATGGAAAAATGGTCGTTATCACAGACGATCCTTCCCGCCGCTATTACTACACAATGGTGTTCAATAATAAATACCGCGTGAAAGTGGCTACCCGCAACATCAATATCCCCGGAATACAGAATTTCCGCGACTTGGGAGGATACAGATCCTCCACCACAGGAAGAAACATCCGCTGGGGGATGCTCTACCGCTCTGCGCAGATAGACAGCTTAAGCTGCGCGGCACAACGGGAACTAAGAAACATCGGCATAAAGACCATCATCGACCTCCGCACTCCCGAAGAGCTGAACAGCTGTCCGCCAATCCAGGAAGGCTTCCATGTGGTGCATATCCCTATCGCTACGGGAAATATGGAAGAAGTGTTGCAGGGAATACAGGAAGGGAAAATAAAAAGCGATACCATCAACCGGATCGTGGAACGCATGAACCGCAAACTGGCAATAAACTACCGGGATGAATACAAAAAGTTATTTGAACTTCTGCTCGACCGCAACAATTACCCGGCCATCATCCACTGCTCTTCCGGCAAGGGACGTACGGGCATCGCTTCTGCACTCGTGCTCGCCGCATTGGGGGTAAACGAAGATGTCATCATGCAGGATTACCGGCTGAGCAATGACTATTTCAACATACCCAAAGCATCCAAATATGCCTACAAGCTTTCGGTGAACTCGCAAGAGGCCATCACCACCGTCTATACAGCCAAGGAAGACTTTCTGAATGCAGCCAAAGAAGAGATCGAACGGACCTATTCCGATATTCCCACTTATCTGCAGAAAGGACTCGGACTGACCGAGGAGAACATAGAGACCCTGCAAAGTATCCTGCTCGAATAAATTGTAGTTTATAATTCATTATTCATAATTAATCCCTATCTTTGCCGCCGAATATAAAGATATACAGAGATTTAATGAAGACATTTGAAGAGCTTGGCGTTTCTCGCGAGATACGTAGAGCAGTCGAAGAAATGGGATATGAGAATCCCATGCCGGTACAAGAGGAAGTGATTCCGTACCTTTTAGGAGAAAATAATGATGTAGTAGCTCTTGCCCAAACGGGAACAGGGAAGACAGCCGCATTCGGTTTGCCGCTGATACAACAGATTAACGTAGAAAATCGTGTTCCCCAATCACTGATCCTTTGCCCCACACGGGAGCTTTGCCTGCAGATAGCAGGCGACCTGAACGATTATTCCAAATACATCGACGGACTGAAAGTGCTGCCCGTATATGGCGGATCGTCCATAGACAGCCAGATACGCAGCCTGAAACGCGGTGTGCATATCATAGTAGCCACTCCGGGACGTTTGCTGGACCTGATGGAGCGTAAGACCGTCTCTCTGTCTACCATCAGCAACGTGGTGATGGACGAAGCAGACGAGATGCTGAACATGGGATTCACGGACAGCATCAATGCGATTCTGGCAGATGTTCCGCAGGAACGCAATACCCTCCTTTTCTCGGCGACGATGAGTCCGGAGATTGCCCGTATTTCCAAGAAATACCTCCGCAATGCCAAAGAAATCACGATCGGCCGCAAAAACGAAAGCACCAACAGCGTGAAACACATCGCATACATGGTGCAGGCGAAAGATAAATACGCCGTATTGAAACGCGTGGCGGACTATTGCCCGCAGATATACGGTATCGTTTTCTGCCGTACCCGTAAGGAGACGCAGGAAATCGCCGACAAGCTGATGCAGGAAGGTTACAACGCCGACTCACTGCATGGCGAACTCTCACAGGCGCAGCGTGATGCCGTCATGCAGAAGTTCCGCCAACGGAATATCCAGATCCTTGTAGCCACAGACGTAGCTGCACGCGGACTGGACGTAAACGACCTTACCCACGTCATCAATTACGGCCTGCCGGATGATACGGAAAGCTATACCCACCGTAGCGGACGTACCGGACGTGCCGGAAAGACCGGTATTTCCATTGCCATCGTCAACATGCGCGAGAAGGGTAAGATGCGCGAAATAGAGCGTATCATCGGCAAAAAGTTCACTTTGGAGCAGGTACCCACAGGAAAGCAGATCTGCGAGAAACAGCTCATCAAGGTAATTGATGACATCGAAAAGGTAAAGGTCAATGAAGAGGAGATAGCCGACTTCATGCCCGATATTTATCGCAAACTGGAATGGTTGAGCAAAGAAGATGTCATCAAACGGATGGTGTCGATGGAGTTCAACCGCTTTCTGGAGTATTATCGGGATCGCGAAGAGATACAGACAGCCACCGATATCCGTAGTGAACGCGGAAGCCGCGAAGACCGCGGAGGTCGTGAAGGCGGAAGCCGCAAGGCTGCACCGGGGTTCACCCGTTTGTTCATCAACTTGGGCAAGATAGATAATTTCTTCCCCAACGAGCTGATCAGCCTGCTGAACAGCAATACCCGCGGACGCATTGAATTAGGACGTATCGACCTGATGAAGAACTTCTCTTTCTTTGAAGTGGAAGAGAAAGAGACTCAGAACGTAATAAAAGCCCTAAATCGCGCGAAATGGAACGGCCGTAAGGTTTCGGTCGAGATTGCCGGAGAAGAGAGCGGAGAAGGCCGGAAAAGCGGCAAGAGAAGCAGCGAGAGAAGCAATACCAAAAATGGCGACAAAGGTAATTCCGCATCGGCATCTGCCAAACCGCGGAAAGAAAAAACGGCAAAAGCATCCGTTTCCACCGACGGCAAGAAGCAAAAGCCGAGCCGGGAAGAACGCGGCTATAAGGCTGCACGCGGAAAGAAAGAAGACTGGCTACAATTCTTTAAAGACGAAGAGCCCGACTTCAGCGAAGAAGGCTGGGCACGCAGAAAGCCAAAGAAGAAATAAAGAGCTGTCTAAGAATAGCCTCCACCCGATAAGAACGGATGTGCGGCACAGATTCATCGGAAGCCTGTCATTGCCAGCGAGCAGTGACAGGCTTCTTTTTAAAATGTCCGGACAGACCAGTATCAGAATACTATTTTCTTTCCCTGACGGATATAAATGCCACCCTTGACAGGAGCAGTTACACGTCTGCCCATCCAATCATATAGCGGAGCCTGCCGGTTGTCCTCATTCTCTATCCGGTCAATGCCGGTAGTGGTATCGTCCGATCCGCATTCCACCCACTGCACGTATGCGCTCTCATCCGTACCATCGCTCGCCACCCACAGGCGGCGCAAGAGGTTGCCCTCCCGGCTCTCAGAATAAGTTACGCCAACCGCAATGCCATTCTTGCTTGCAGTGAGTGTGGGGATGGCAGGCAGTGGCTCACCGGGATTTAGCCTGATGTAGTTTGTTTCGGGCAGTCCGCTGAACCGGACAGGCGATGCCTGTACTTCCGTTCCACCATTCCCCGGCTCATTTTCGGTAATATCATAAAAGCCCTTGCCGATAACCTCGAGGCGGATTTGCCCCTGCCCTACCTTGAAAATAGGCAAAACCTGTCCGTCTTCAGTGGTAACAGTGCTTGTTGTCTTCAAATCAATGGTATTTTGCGGCAACACGATTTCGCATTCTCCGTCGTTGGCGGTTTCCGGAACAAGCACATACTTGTAAGTCGCACCGGCATCGTCCGAGAGCAGCACGCGCACCTTGTCGTCTTTACTGAAGAATGTATCGTCTACGTCCCATGTCAGTTTGATACGTTCGCCTGTGGTACAGTATTTACGGTCGCATCCATGATAATCATCGTGATAAGTCTTCGTACCGAAACCCGACGTAATCTTAAAGGGAGTAGCATCTACCACCTTTATCATGGTAAGGAAATTGTCGTAAAGCGGAGCCTGCCGCCTGGCAATCGCTTCTTCCACAGGCAGTGCATCGCTCACGGAGATGAGTATTTTGTACTCGCCCACAGGTATTTCGTCACTGCCGGGAACGGGCTTGCCACCGGGAGCATACACACGCCCGAAGTTTAATACAGGATTGTGCGAGGGAGCGTATGTAGGAAACTTAGCCACATCGTATGGCTGGTAGTCCCACTGGTTCATCATATAATACAGGCTGTCTTGCTCCGCATCGCTGGCATAAACAGGAATGGTGAAGAACGTATTCTTCGGCACGACGTATTCGCGCTTCATACGGTTGCGGTCAATGTGCGGAGCAGTATTCCCCGCCGTATACCGTTGGTCTTCCGGGGTGCGCTTATCCGTATACTGTAGACATGGAATAATCTCCCGGATGCTTGCAAGACTCAGGAAATGGGTACTGCCCGAGAAGCCATAACCTACGATTGACTGACCGGAGCCAGGTTCCGACCCCGTGCTGAATGTATGGTTGGCCCCCATCAGATGAGCAAGCTCGTGTGCCACGGTGCGGTCCTCCTGTTGCGCCGAGAACATATTTCCCTTTTGACTTTCGGTCATGATGCCACGCAACCAAGCGCGACCGCCACGAGCCGACCCCTCGTAACCTTTATAATTCATGGTAACTCCCACATCCCAACAATCCGCCGGAATGCGTGCATTGATGTTCGTAGTGCCTCTGTCATCATCGGCATACACACTCAAAAGGTCATCGGCTGCAAGGCGTTCATCGTACACCATGGTAAATTTGGCACCAAGGTCGCGCACGTAAATACTGTTGAGATAATCCTCCAGAACCTTGAGTTTCTGCTTTACCGTTTCGTAGTCTCCGCCAAACTTTGGCGACTGGAACTCCTCGTGTGTGAGCAACACGGCCATGCGGTATTCGCGATACACGCCATCGGTCAGCTGGATGGTCTGTTCTTCCTGTGCCAGTTTCTCGGCAGTGTCAGTTTCTGTTGTCTGTACTTGAACTTGCGTAGAAGCTGCAAGCAGCAGGGGCAATAACAAGCATTTGTTCATGATTAAAATAGGTGATGATTATGATATAAAAATGGTGATTATGTTATAATAGTTTAGTTACCGGATAGCCGGATTATTCTGCATGGCCGTTGATTTTCAACTCTTTTATCAAGTGGCCCGCCTCGCCGTATTTCTCTATAATAAAAAGCATATAGCGCACATCCACACCGATGCAACGTTGCAAATCCGGCTCGAAAACGATGTCGCTGCTCATCGCTTCCCAATTGCCGTCGAAAGCGAGCCCCAACAACTCCCCTTTTGCATTGAACATCGCACTGCCGGAATTTCCGCCCGTGATGTCGTTATTGGAGATGAAACAGACCTTCATCTCCCCCTTCTCATCCGCATAACGGCCAAAATCTCCGGCACTGAACAGTTCCAACAGCCGCGGGCTGACCTCAAAATCAGGATCTCCCCGGTGGTCGCGCATCTTTTCGAAGATTCCCATCGGGGTAGTATAATAATTATAAACCGCCCCATTGAACGGAGAGTAGCTGCAGACGGTTCCGAAGCTGAGCCGCATGGTCGAATTGGCATCCGGATAAAAATTTCGGTCGGCATACATCCGCCGAACAGCCGCATTGAACAGCCGCTCGTCCCGTTCTATCTTTTCCGAAGCCTCCACGATGGCCTGATTCATATCGTAATAAGCCACAATAAGGTCGATGCCTAACGAGATTGCAGGGTCATCGAGGATGTTGAACGTCGTATCACGTTCCAGAAAGCGTTTCAAGCCATTGGGGGAGGTTATCTCCGAACGGGCGTACAGCGTGTCGATATAAGCCCGTTCATCGCCATTATAAAGCGTATCGATTGTCTGATACATCGGTGGCAGATAGCGTGCCGGCACCTCTTCGCGGTACTCTCTCAGAAGCGCCGTAAACACCTCTTTGTCGATGTCAAGATCCAGGTTGGCATACTTTTCCAATAAACCCTTCAACCGCGCAACCACCTGCTTCTCCTCGGCTTCAAAATCAAAATTGAGTATCTCGAGCGACAACTGTACCAGTTCCGGGCCGTTAATGAACGATTCACCGAAATAAGCCATCGCCCGGTTCACTTCCCGCCGGCTTTTATAGTTCAGCTCGAGCGAAGAGAGCAGATGCATCAGTTTCTCACGCTCGGCAGGAGTATCCTGAATCCATTGCCTCAACGTAGCCTCCAGCTCCCGTTTCTTCTCAAGCACCTTCAGTTTACGGATTGCCTTGTTCGTTCCGATGCTGTTTTTCCAGTAGTTGGAACTTTCATCATACTTAGAGGCATACTTAATGCGGATGTCGTCTCTGCGGTCCATCTCACGCTTCCAGATGGCCTGTTTCACGCCACGCACATCGATCATCGCCTGATTCATGCCGTCCATCATCTCTTCAATGCCGAAAGAAGAGAGAAAACGTTCCGTACTGCCCGGATAGCCCAACGTCATGCAGAAAGAACCCTCCTTATATCCATCCAATGAGACAGGAGCGACATACGACGGATGATAGGGCACATTATCGGGGGAATAATCGGCCGGGGCATTCTTCTTATCGGCATAAATGCGGAAAACCGAGAAATCACCGGTATGGCGCGGCCACATCCAATTGTCCGTATCCCATCCGAATTTTCCGATGGAAGACGGGGGAGCAAACACCAGCCGCACATCGTTGAAATCGCGGTAAACCGACAGCCAAAACTCATTTCCACCGTAATAAGCATCAACCACTCCCACAAGTGTAGAGTCTTTGAGGCTCACCTCATCTGCTATCAGACGCGTGATGGAATCGACGGCAGCGATACGCTCCGGCTCGGTCATGGAATCACGGGTCACTTTGAGCACGCGTTTCGTCACATCTTCCGTGCGCAACAGGAAACGGACGTACAGTTCCGGATTGGGCAGTTCCTCCTCGAGCGTACGGGCCACAAAACCCTCTTTCAAATAATCGTGCTCTACCGTAGAATGTTGCTGCACGCTACTGAAACCGCAGTGATGATTGGTAAAGACCAATCCGTCTTCCGAAACGACAACACCGGAACAGAATCCCCAAAAACTGACTACGGCATCTTTCAGAGAGGCTTTTTTAGGATCATAAAGTTTCTTCACGGGCATCTGCAAGCCAAGTTCTTTCATCGACCTCTGCGTTTGTCTATTCAAATTTCCTAACAGCCACATCCCTTCATCGGCACGGACGGTCGATGAAAGGAAAAAAGCAATCATTGCAAATAGTTTAAGTTTCATTCAATTGGGGGATTAAGTGGATATTTCTTGTAAATCAAAACCAAAGAGGCGTCATTCGGCTATCAGACGCAGCTTCTTCGCTCCTATGCGGGCTTGCAGCCATTCGGAGATCTTCTGCTTTTCACTCTCGCCCGGACGACGGTCAAACTTCAACACCGCAAGTGCAACCGTATCCGTTTTCAACGAATCTACCGTGGTCTCCAGCGTGTGAGAAATAGAGACAGCCGTCACCGAAGGGTACAGAACCTTCAATTCGGGTATGATGGTACGGCTCATTTCATCATAAGACTTATATTGCTCCAAGCTCTTCTGCAACGCATCGATCTTCTTCTGCTGCTCTTGCAGGCGTTGTTCGCTGTTTTTATAAAAGTCTTCCATCACCATGGCCCGTATGGACGAAAGATCCATCGCGTCATTGTTCATCCCTTGCAATACGATGAGTTTGGTCTCCTCCAGTTTGTATTGCTTCATCTTGCTGCGCGCCAACTCTATCGAGGCTTCAGGGACTTCCGGTCCGATAAGGACGACACGTATCTCACGATGTTCATAGCTCACTTTCTTGTCGAGCACCTGTGTCTTCTCAAAGTTCAGTTCCGTATTGATGAAATGATTGGCAGCCGTTTCATAAAAGGTACTCTTGATAATGCCGAAAGTCAGATAAACAGCCGGACACATGGTAATGATGACAATCAGGATGATGTATTTGCGAACCGATTTTTCCCGGTTCTTGTCTACGAATTCCTTTCGCTGGAAATGCATCATCCGCACACCGATAAAGGTAGCCAGGCTGATGAAAACAGAATTGATGAAATAGAGATAGAAAGCGCCGAGAAAGTAAATCAGATTGCCGGATGCCAGTCCGTATCCCGCCGTACAGAGCGGCGGCATCAACGCTGTGGCGATGGCAACGCCCGGTATCACATTTCCTTTCTCTTTGGTAGAGAGGGCCACAACTCCGGCCAATCCACCGAAAAGCGCAATAAAAACATCATAAATGGTAGGAGAAGTGCGCGCCAAAAGTTCCGACTGCGCCTCGGCAATAGGGGTAAAAAAGAAATAAACGGTAGCGGTGGTCACGCTGAATGCCGTTGTAATGAGAAAACTCTTCAGGGAGCGTTTCATCAGTTCGAAATCATTCATCCCGACAGAAAGCCCCACACCCATGATAGGCCCCATCAACGGAGAGATCAGCATCGCACCGATTATTACGGCAGTGGAGTTCACATTCAACCCCAACGATGCCATGAAGATGGCGAATATCAGAATCCACAGATTGGCCCCTTTGAACTCGACCCCCTTGCGGATGGAATCGATGGTTTCCAACTCATTGTCTTTGTCCTTCCGCAGATCCAAATACTCCCGAAGGAAGCTCTTTATGGCAAAGTGATTTCGATTGTCTGTCTTCATGTCCTACCTCCTTACAAAACGGTTAATAACAGGGATCTGTTTCAACGGCAAGTCGTGCCTGATGATATACGCTATGAATACAGCCAGTAACACCGTACGGAAAAGCAGGCGAAGTACCGTATTCTCCAAAGGCGTCCATTCTCCCACAGCGTAGATGACCAACGCTAAAAGCACGTATCCACCGATACTCTTCAAATCATAATTTATCGGATACTTCTTTTGACCGACAAAGTAAGACAGCAGCATGGCAACTGCGTATCCGGTGAACCCCGCCCAGGCACAAGCCATGTAGCCGTAAACCGGAATAAGGAAAACGTTCATCAGAACAACAATCACACAGGCCGTTATAGAGAAATAGGCGCCCCATTTTGTCTCATCCGTCAGCTTATACCAGAAAGAGAGATTGAAATATATCCCCATAAACATCTCGGCAGCCATGACGATAGGAACCACTTTCAACCCTTCCCAATAATCACGCCCGATGACGTATCGGAGAATATCGAGATAGAACATCACTGCAAGAAATGCCAACAACGTGAAGATAATAAAGAACTTCATGGCCTGCGCATACATCTGCCGATTGTCTTTCTCCCGGCTTTTGCCAAACACAAACGGCTCATAAGCAAAGCGGAATGCCTGTGTAAACATAGCCATAATCATGGCTATTTTGCTTGTTGCGCCATATATGCCCAACTGTACGGCCGCCTCTGCCGCATCGGGATAGACGAACGGAAAAATGATTTTATCGACTACCTGATTCAGTATGCCTGCAATGCCCAATATCAGAATGGGAAAGGAATAGCGGAACATCCGCCTCAGCAAACCACGATCGAGGGTGTAGCGGAAGCCGCGCAATTCGGGCATCAGACAGACCATCACCAATGATGTACAAATCAGATTGATCAGGAAAGCCACACCGACATCGGTGCCTTTCATCCATACGAAATAAACAATGTTCAATGCTATGCTGGCGAAGATAAACAGCATCTTCAGAGCAGCAAACTTAACAGGCCGGTTCTTATAGCGCAGGTAGGCAAAAGGAATGGCCTGGATGGCATCCATCGTTATTACGATCAGCATCATCCCCAGATACCAGGGGTGCTCCTCATACCCCATCACACCGGCTATCGGCTTCAAAAACAACAGGCAGACCGCCAGGAATGAAAGGGAAATCGCCCCGACGGTGAGCAAGGTTGTAGAATAAACCTTTACCGGATCGTCATCCCCCTTATTGGCAAAACGGAAAAAACCGGTTTCCATGCCGCACGTAAGCAAAACAAGCAGCAATGCCGTAATGGCATACATATTCGTAATCACACCGTACCCTCCCGTAGAGGCAGGCATGGAAATAGTATAGATAGGCACCAGCAGATAATTGAGGAAACGTCCTACGATACTGCTGATACCATAGATAGCGGTATCTTTTGCCAATGATTTTAATCCGGCCATGTGTTTTATTTACAATTAGACGATTTACCGTCAGACGATTCGGAAATAACTCACGGTGTAACTTCAATCGTAAGCCGTAAATCGTCTGATCGTAAATCAAAACAATGTTTGTTGACTGTTATAGAGACTCCGCCCCAGATGTTTATAAGCAAGTTCGGTTACTTCACGTCCGCGGGGAGTCCTTTTCAGGAACCCTTCTTTGATGAGGAACGGTTCGTATACCTCTTCAATGGTTCCGGCATCCTCGCCCAACGCGGTAGCAATGGTTGTCAGCCCCACAGGACCGCCCTTAAACTTATCGATAATGGTACAGAGTATCTTGTTATCTATCTCATCCAGACCATACTTGTCGATATTCAATGCTTCAAGGGCAAAAGCTGCGATCTCCGTATCGATGGAACCGGAACCTTTCACCTGTGCGAAGTCGCGGACACGACGAAGCAACGCATTGGCGATACGAGGCGTACCACGGCTGCGTGAAGCGATCTCGCCTGCTGCGGGTATCGAACAAGGCACATCCAGAATGGCTGCCGAACGCCGGATGATATTACTCAACACATCATCATCGTAATATTCAAGATGCAGGTTGATGCCGAAACGTGCACGCAACGGCGCTGTCAGCAAGCCGCTACGGGTAGTTGCCCCCACCAAAGTAAATGGATTCAAATCGATCTGGATGCTTCGTGCAGACGGACCCTTATCTATCATGATGTCGATGCGGTAATCCTCCATGGCAGAATACAGGTATTCTTCCACGACAGGAGACAGACGATGGATTTCATCGATAAACAGCACATCGTTTGTCTCAAGACTGGTGAGCACACCGGCAAGGTCACCGGGTTTGTCGAGCACCGGACCGGAAGTGACTTTAAAGCCCACTCCGAGTTCGTTGGCAATAATATTTGAAAGTGTGGTTTTTCCCAATCCGGGAGGGCCGTGCAACAACACATGATCGAGCGCCTCTCCACGGAGACGGGCGGCCTTTACAAAGATACGGAGATTCTCCACGACTTTATCCTGCCCGCTGAAATCTTCGAAATTAAGCGGTCGGAGCGCATTCTCAAAATCCCGTTCTTTACTGGTCAGTTGTTGATTACGTATATTGAAGTCTTCTTCCATAAAATTACATTCCCGTTCTTCTATATAATAGAGGGCAAATTTAGATATAAATCTCGATTTATATACCGGTGTGATAAGAAAATGTCAGGCTCTCCCCTATCTTTATGGTGTGGTTCTGACATTTTATCAGAGGAAAGACAACATGATTCAAGGAAAAAGACTACTCTACAATCCACTTCTCTATATTCCGTGTCTCCGAACTAAAATTCACACCAATCCTGAAAAGTTTATGAGCATCGGATTCAAAAGGACGGGCGTATTGCCGCTCATTGATTTGTTGCAGTGCCGCCTCTGCCGTGCCATCTAATTTGAACTCCATGACATAGATAAATTTATCCGTCTGCAAAACAAGATCGATGCGTCCCTGCCCGGTGTGATATTCTACATGGACATAGAAGCCGACGAGCTTGAAGACAATAAAGAGGACATTTTGATAGTGCAGCTCCTGATCACGGATCAACTCATAAGGAGTATCTGCAAAGAAACTTTGAAGACGATGGAAAAATGCGTTATAATCACCGGCCTCTATTTCATTGACAAAGTTCTGTATCTCAAATGGAGACTGTACAGCATTACGGTTAGCATAAAAAGGTAATAAGAACTTTATAAAACCTTCTTCCACTTCCCGATTAGGAAATCCCAAACGATAAATACCAAAACGAGAATCGTATTCCTTAATTGTCAGATACCCACTCTGATAAATGACCGGAATGGGATCGGTAGACGAAGAGTCAATGCTGTTCAGCACATCGGCACTCGTCTCTTCGTGCGTCATGCGCTCTAAATCGTAATGATGCTTCTTCAACAGCTCGACCAAATAAGTAGGCGTCCCTGTCTCAAACCAATAATTGCCGAATTTATTCCGTTTGAAAGCGTTCAAGAGACTAAAAGGGTTATAGATACCGATAGAGTTTTCTACAAAATGGTAACCGTCATAGCACTCACGCAACTCTGAACAGAACTTCTCGTAATCCATCTGCTGAGCAACAGCAAATTCATGCATCTCCGGAGTGAGATAATCATACAATTCCTGTTCGCTAATCCCGCAAATATCTACATACTCATCCCACATGGATATGTCATCCAGATTGTTCAAGTCGCTAAAGACACTCACCTTGCCAAACTTCGTAACCCCTGTCAGCATACCGAACCGGATGCAGCCATCCATCGTTTTCAGAACGCCATAGAAAGGTTTCAGCGTATCGCGGAAACAGGCTTGCAAGGATGGATTATTAATAGCCTGAAGTATTGGCTTGTCATATTCATCCACCAAAATAACGACCCGTTCGCCTGTCTGTTCATAAGCCCGCTTTATTATGCCGGCAAAGCGTAACGCCAAAGTTGTCTCAGCCGCCCCTGTACCGTAAATGGCTTCCCAATCCGTCAAAGCCTTGTTCAATATATGGTCGAGACTATCCGGCGTATCATACTTCCCGATATTAAGGTCTATATGAAGAATCGGATGCTGCCTCCACTCCTTTTCAAGCTTCTCCATCGCCAATCCCTCAAAAAGTTCTCTTTTCCCCTGAAAATACGCTTCCAGTGTAGAAATGAGCAGACTCTTCCCAAAACGGCGGGGACGGCTAAGAAAATAGTAACTGCCGGTCTTAACCATTTTATAGATAAGTGCAGTCTTATCAACATAAAAATAACCTCCCAAACGAAGTTTTTCAAAATTCTGTATGCCGATGGGATAAATCTTGTTACTCATAATCTTTGAGGCTTTAAAAGTTCCTGCAGGCAAAGATAGCATAATAAACGCCTAAGAAACAATATAAATGCTTAATTTTTATTCTATCCGTTTAATGATAATATGTCGTAAACCGCTTTCCGAAGATTGTTACCGGATGTGGCGGAAGCCTCGGTTGTATAGTGCTTACTTGTATCATTTTTCGTCTGATTTTGAAATCGTTGATGTTTGTTTTGAATAATTCATTACCGCTATGGCTGCGAGCAGAAGAACCACACCTGCTACTTGCACTGCTGTCATACTTTCTCCGAGAATAAGCCACGCACATATCACGGCAACGGGCAACTCCACTGTCATCAGGATCGAGCTTAACGGTGCCCCTATTTTCGGTATCCCTGCTGCAAACAAGGCTGTGGGCACAGTGGTTCCAACAACTGCCAGAAGCAGAATCCACAAAGCGAATTCTCCGCACAGGTATTCTCCCCCAGTTATTCTCGGTGCGTTTATTGCAAAAATCGTAATAGACGAACCAAGCATGATAGCCATGCTCTTCGCTTCCCATCTCACGTTACGTCCGCATTGACCGTTGGCCACGATGTATGCGCCATAAGTGAGGGAGGACAATAATGCAAGACCAATGCCCATAATTGAGTAGGAATGAATCTCGGCTGACATGATACCACTTGCCATTACCGTACCGACCAATATGACAGATACCGTAGCAAATTCGAGGCGTGTGGGGCGACGATGCAGGAAAAGCCACTCAAGCAACATACTGAACCATGTGAACTGCATGAGCAGAATAATGGCGAGCGATGCAGGAATGAACTGAACTGACTTGTAATAAAGGAAATTTGTCAGCCCTATCGCACTTCCGGTAAACATGAGTGACAGGATTTCGTTACGATGCAACTTGTCCGAACGGCCTTTTGCTGATACGATTGTGCAGGCTGTAAGAATAATAGCTGCAACAAATGCCTGCCAAAAAGATAACTCTGCAGCTGTAAAGCCATCGGCATACGATCTCTTTACAAAAGAAGACATCGTGCCATAAAGGGTTCCACCAAGCAGAACCATAAAAGAATATTGGATTGTTTTCATTATTTGAGTTGTCTATATGATTTACGAAAAATAGATTTTAGAGATTGACCGGACAGCTCAAATAAAAGTGTACAACACCCCTTCTCACCGTTCGCACGGCAAGATGAATGAATTAAGATTCACGCTCTACTGTCGGGTCAATCAAGCCTGACAGGGAGGATTGTTTGTGGTAAAACGGTTGTTGTTATACATATTACTATCTCTATTTTTTCCGACTGCAAAATTAATACGAACAATCGGAATATAAGTATCCGTCACGGGAAAAACTTGCTGGCGAAAACATCACGGATATAAGACCGTTTGGTGCCTCAGCCAACAAAACAAAAAGCCACAAAAATGGCAATTTTAACGACATAATTCTTCCATATTACAAGTCCAGGTAACATGCAATTCGTTCCAAAAGCCCCAAATAGAGAAATTTGTGCATAAATAAGTAAATAAAATGCACTTTTTCCTGCATATTTCCATGCAAAAGAGAATAAGTATGCACTTTATTCCAATAAGTTCATCTACTTTTCTCCGGGAGAAAGCTTCAGTTTCTCGTAGAGGAACGACTCGTTCCTCTACGAGGAACTATAAGAATCTCTACGGGAAAAATGATTTTC
>CAVCAX010000067.1:0-5383 GCA_963599995.1 Coprobacillus sp. CAG:698 | reverse complement strand
AAATGAAGGAGTACCCTGATATTGAACTTCGTTGGCGAGAAGTAGGTTTGTCATTTCAGGTACGGTTTATAAAGTTGAATTATCTTGAAAAGCAAGAGCGGGTTGAACAAATAAAGCAAGAGTTGCAGCAAGAGTTGCAGCAAGAGTTACAAAAAATGACTTTATATTCAGAGGTATTACGCTGCTTAGTGAATAACGTTTTATCCAGACAAGGTATTTCCAATGCATTGGGGCAGAAGAGAGTATCGGGTCAACTCAATAAAATTATTCAAAAACTCATTGCGGACCATCTGATTGAGAGAACGATTCCCGATAACCCGAATCATCCCGCCCAAAAATTTCAGTTAACAGAACAAGGACGGGTATTTCTCAGTTTACTTGGGGTCTGAAATATTATATATAGATTTTCGATACAAATCAAATTAAGATAATTATGTTCCATAAACTTGTAGCGATAGAACCGGTGAGCCTGGTTCCGTCAGCAGAAAAAAAGTTGTATTCATTTGCAGAAGAAGTAATCCTGTTTCCCGATGTGCCGGCAGGAGATGATGAAGTGGCTGCCCGTATCGGCGATGCCGATGCCGTTCTTCTGAGTTATACTTCCCGGATTACCCGGGAGACTTTGGAGAAATGCCCGAATGTCAAATACATCGGCATGTGCTGTTCGCTCTATTCTCCCGAGAGTGCCAATGTGGATATCCGTTATGCCAATGAACGGGGGATTACCGTAACCGGTATCCGTGATTACGGTGATGAAGGAGTCGTGGAGTATGTGATCAGTGAATTGGTACGTTGCCTACATGGCTTTGGTCAGAAGCCGTGGGACGGGATGGCTCGTGAAATCACCGGATTGAAAGTCGGGATCGTGGGATTGGGAAAGTCCGGCGGGATGATAGCGGATGCCCTGAGTTTTTTGGGCGCTGATATTACCTATTACGCCCGCAGTGAGAAACAGGCTGCCGCAGAAAAAGGGTATCGTTTTTTACCATTGGATGAGTTGCTTACTCGTAACGAAGTTGTGTGTTGCTGTCTTAATAAGAACACGGTTCTGCTGCATGATACCGAGTTCCGTCGGCTTGGCAACAGAAAGATGTTGTTTAATACAGGTTTGTCTCCGGCATGGGATGAAGAAGCTTTTGCCGGATGGCTGGAAGGAGATAATCTTTGTTTCTGTGATACGGTGGGTGCTTTGGGCGGAACCCGTTTTCTCGACCATCCCCATGTACGTTGCATGCAGGTGTCTACCGGGCGCACCCGTCAGGCGTTTGACCGCCTGAGCGAAAAGGTGCTTGCCAATTTGTCAGAATACAATGGGTGATGTGATATTGATCAGGGTGTTCACTACCGACCACCCTGCAATATCTGATGTAGCGCTGTACACATCTACCACAGCATGTACCTGGTCGTTCTTTATTTCTACCCTCTGTGTGTCTCCTGTAAATCCGGGGGTGGATTGTATGGATACCTGCATTTTCTCCGGTCCCACCGAAGCCAGTGAAGCGGCAACCGCTACATTTACTTTGGTCGGAAACATTCCGATTGCTTCCGTTGCATTCCCCGAAAACACTATACGTTGTTCCGATTGCAGGGAATCATCATATACAGCTGTCCCTTTTAAAGCGTTCGGCCCTTTTTCATTGAAGAAGTGGGCACTGGCGTTTCCCATCAAGAAAGCAGTTCTCAGTACATCGAATCCTCCGGTAGCTCCGGAAACCAGATATACGCGTGTACCGTTTGCTTGGGCTGTTTTCATCACTTCCTGATAGAATCCGGTGTCTGCTAAAGCACCGATGGACAGGGTGATAATGGAAGTACCATTCTTTAATGCCGGTAAGGCGAGTTCTTTCATGGCGGCAGGGGAAGCCGACTCTACCAGATAATCCGGTTTCAGCGCCAGCAACTCCTCCAAAGTGGCGCAGGCACGGCATGTCTTCCCGTGTTTTTCCATTTGGGTCACAATGCGTTCGGCTTTTGATGCCGTACGCGAATAAACGCCCGTTAAATCATAATCGGGCAATAAACCATTGACAACTGCATCTGCAACAATGCCGGCGAGTCGTCCACATCCAACTATTACTAACTTTTTCATGTAGCAAATTTAGATATAAATCGCGATTTACATACCGGTATGATAAGAAAATGTCAAGATCATCCCACGGCTCTTTCATTTAAAAACTCTTTTAATAGGGTTAGAGGTCTGTTTTTCTTTAAAGAGATAGGACTTTTATGTATGATCCATGACCATTTTCTTTCTGATGTTTACTTTTCAGATGACTTCTCTTCCGCGCAGAAAGCATGATAGGAGATCAACAGGCCTATGACTTCCGAATAGTTTTTCCGCCCGCTTTCTATTTTGTTCCCTTTGAGGTAGAGGTCATATATCCAATCTTGTATGTTACCGATCAGCGGACTGTACTTTGCCATCCAGTAAGCCTGATTGGTACGGGCCAGTTCTATGATTTCCGGGCGGATGCTGTTGAATAGTTCCGTATATTCTTCTTCTGTCATGAGTCTCCGTGCATTGCCGAGCACATGGCTCAGTATGGAGAAATATCCACTGAAACGTATACTCTCCACTTGTGAGCGGATACAGACCTCGTAAGCATAGAAGTTGGCTTCGGCTTCACTGGTTATTCCCAACAGGTGGGCGAGTTCATGTGCATACGTCGCCGGATATTGTGACGGAGGCAAGTCTCCGTTCAGAGTGAATTCACAAAAGAAAGGCCCCATGCTGCCGCTTACCCCCACCATCGAGATGAAAGGAGTGAACAGCATTGTTTTTACTTTGGGCGAGTCGCAGGGAGGACGGTGTATTCCCAGGGTATCACTAATCTGCTTGTATCCCTTGACGGCCTCTTCGCAGATTCTGTTTTTATCAATGCCGGTAACCGGCACATACGAACCATTCAGATGCCGGATGTATTCTTCTACAAATGCCTTGAATTTATCGGGCGTGTACGCCACGTATGGGATGCGGGCACGTTCGTAAAAATTCTTTTGCGAATAGTTCAACCCCCATGCCAGGTAAAACCACACGTATATCCATAACAGATATTCACCGTCACGCAGTAGAATTCTTTTCCACGCCTGTTTTTTTATCCGTCCGTAAATGGGGTAAGCAATGACACCGATTATGCTGAGGAATATGAACAGATCGCCTATGGCGAAAGGGAACAAACGGGAAAAAGAGGACAGGCACAGGGAGATGGCCGGATAAACGGACCGTGCATAAAATTCACCCATGACGGGGATTGCCTGAGTGCTCCACACGACCAGTAAAAGAACTCCTAAAACAATATATCGTACTTTTTGTCTCCGCTTCATGAACCGTCTTTCCTTTCCGGAAACAAAAATATGCATTTATTTAAATGCAGCGCAGAAAATTACTTCTATATTTGCAAAAAAACTGTTAGAGCCTGTTTAAATTTTGCTCAGTATTCTTTTGAGAGTTGTTTTTGAGGATGTTTTTCTGTTTCTAATAAGAGGAGGATAGGGCTGTCTGACGGGTAAAAACAGGGAAACAGACCGAAAATAAACTCAATGGAAACTGATAAAACTTTTGAGGGGAAAATTCAGACAGGCTCTTAACTGAGATCCTGAATTTCAACATTATCGATGGGAACACCCTTTCTGTGTGCAGAAACAACCGGAGAGTGGTAGGATTTGAATTTAAATTATTAATTTTGCACCCATTATTCGCAATAAATTAAATATATAGAAACGTAACATGGAATTAGCAAGTAAGTACAATCCCGCTGACGTGGAGGGAAAGTGGTACCAGTATTGGTTGACCCATAAATTATTCAGTTCGAAACCCGATGGCCGTGAACCTTACACTGTCGTCATTCCGCCTCCTAACGTTACTGGTGTGTTGCACATGGGACACATGCTTAATAATACCATTCAGGATATTCTAGTCCGTCGTGCCCGCATGGAAGGAAAAAATGCTTGTTGGGTACCGGGAACGGACCATGCTTCTATCGCAACGGAAGCGAAAGTCGTAAATAAACTTGCTTCGGAAGGCATTAAGAAGACGGACCTGACCCGTGATGAGTTTCTGAAACATGCCTGGGCATGGACAGAAGAACACGGAGGAATTATCCTGAAACAACTTCGTAAACTGGGAGCTTCCTGCGATTGGGACCGTACGGCTTTCACTATGGATGAAAAACGTAGTAAAAGTGTCTTGAAAGTATTTGTCGATCTTTATAATAAGGGACTGATCTATCGCGGTGTGCGCATGGTGAACTGGGATCCGAAAGCGTTGACCGCTCTTTCCGACGAGGAGGTGATCTATAAGGAAGAGCACGGGAAACTTTACTACTTACGTTATAAGGTAGAAGGTGATCCGGAAGGACGCTATGCCGTGGTGGCTACCACTCGTCCGGAAACGATAATGGGGGATACGGCTATGTGTATCAATCCGAATGATCCTAAGAATGCCTGGTTGAAAGGCAAGAAGGTGATCGTGCCATTGGTAAACCGTGTGATTCCGGTTATTGAAGACGATTATGTGGATATCGAATTCGGTACCGGTTGTCTGAAGGTAACTCCTGCCCATGATGTGAACGACTATATGCTGGGTGAAAAGTACAACCTGCCGAGCATCGATATTTTCAATGATAACGGAACCCTGAGTGAAGTTGCCGGCCTGTATGTCGGTATGGATCGTTTTGATGTGCGCAAGCAGATCGAGAAAGATCTCGATGCCGCCGGATTACTCGAAAAGACGGAGGCTTATACCAATAAAGTCGGTTATTCGGAACGTACCAATGTGGTGATCGAGCCGAAGCTCTCTATGCAATGGTTCCTCAAGATGCAGCATTTTGCCGATATGGCATTGCCCCCTGTCATGAATGACGAACTGAAATTCTATCCTCCCAAATATAAGAATACCTATCGTCACTGGATGGAGAACATCAAGGACTGGTGTATCAGCCGTCAGTTGTGGTGGGGACACCGTATCCCGGCTTATTTCTTGCCGGAGGGTGGCTACGTGGTAGCTTCTACGGACGAGGAAGCGTTGAAACTGGCCAAAGAGAAGACCGGAAATGAGGCTCTGACGATGGCGGATCTCCGTCAGGACGAAGACTGTCTGGATACCTGGTTCTCTTCTTGGTTGTGGCCGATTTCCTTGTTTGACGGAATCAACAATCCGGGCAATGAAGAGATAAAATATTACTATCCTACAAGTGACCTTGTTACCGGTCCGGATATTATCTTCTTCTGGGTAGCTCGCATGATTATGGCCGGATATGAGTACGAAGGTCAGATGCCATTTAAGAATGTCTATTTCACCGGTATCGTTCGCGATAAGTTGGGACGTAAGATGTCGAAATCACTGGGTAACTCGCGCGATCCGTTGGAGTTGATCGAAAGATAC
>CAVCAX010000066.1:2119-16708 GCA_963599995.1 Coprobacillus sp. CAG:698 | reverse complement strand
CGAGCTGTTCCGCGACATGAATGCTCCTCAGCATGAACGTCTTTTAGATTTACTCTCCAGATTGACGATAGAGGAAAAAATCTCTTTGCTCGTGAATGATGCAAGAGAGATTCCCCGCTTGAATATTGATAAATATTATCATGGAAACGAGGCTTTGCACGGCATTGTCCGTCCGGGTGAGTTTACGGTATTTCCGCAAGCTATCGGACTGGCGGCAACCTGGAATCCCGGGTTGATCTTTGAGGTCTCTTCCGCCATTTCAGATGAGGCGCGGGGACGTTGGAAAGAGTTGGATTATGGGAAGAAACAAATAGCCGGTGCCAGTGACTTGCTGACTTTTTGGTCACCTACCGTGAATATGGCCCGTGACCCGCGTTGGGGTAGAACTCCGGAGACTTACGGAGAAGACCCGTTTCTGACCGGAGTGATCGGGTGCGAGTTTGTCAAGGGCTTGCAAGGCGATCATCCCCGTTATCTGAAAACAGTCTCCACTCCTAAACATTTTGCTGCCAATAATGAGGAGCACAACCGTTCGAGTTGTAATGCACGAATGTCCGAACGTGATTTACGCGAATACTATTTGCCCTCTTTCGAGCGTTGCATTGTCGATGCAAAAGCACAGTCCATCATGATGGCCTACAATGCGGTGAACGGGGTTCCTTGTACGGTCAATACTTACCTGATAAAGAATGTATTGCGTGGAGACTGGGGCTTTAACGGTTATATCGTTTCGGATTGCAGTGCACCTGAATGGATGGTGACTAAGCATAAGTATGTGAGAGATCTGGACGCAGCCGCTACATTAGCTATCAAAGCCGGACTCGATTTGGAGTGTGGAGACCGTGTATATACCGCTCCGTTGCTGAAAGCCTATAACGAATCGATGGTGAGCAAGGCCGATATCGACTCTGCCGCTTACCGGGTTTTACGGGGCAGAATGCTTTTGGGACTTTTTGACGACCCTTCACAGAATCCCTACAATCAAATAGAACCTTCTGTGGTCGGTTGTAAGAAACATCAGGGGCTGGCATTGGAAACAGCGCGGCAAAGCATGGTTCTTCTGAAAAATCAGAAAAACTTCCTGCCTTTAAATTTAAAGAAAATAAAGTCCATTGCTGTAGTGGGCATCAATGCCGGTCACTGTGAGTTTGGAGATTATAGCGGCATTCCGAAGAACGCTCCGGTTTCAGTGCTCGATGGCATCAGGGAATATGCAGAAAAGGCGAATGTGAAGGTCGTATATGCACCTTGGGTATCTACCGGTTCGGATTTTGATCCGATTAGCAAGAACTATTTCCCAAACGGCTTGAAAGCAGAGTATTTCACAAATAGCAACTTGGAAGGTACACCTTCGGTTCGTACGGAGGAAGAGTTGATTTATGACCCCGCCAGCCGTCCGGATCCGTTCCAGCCACAGGCACCCATGTCCATCCGCTGGACCGGTGTCCTTAAACCGGCTGTTTCGGGAGAATACACGTTGGGACTGAAAACGGATGACGGTTGCCGTCTGTTTCTGGATGGGAAGAAACTGATTGACTCGTGGACAGAGCGAAGCGCCCAGATGGATAATGTAATCGTGAAGTTGGAAGCCGGCAGAGAATATAATTTGCGGGTGGAATATTTTGATGGCGGTGGAGATTGTTTTGCACGTCTGTATTGGAAAGTACCTACTACCGATCAGGTAGATCGCTTGGCGTTGTTTGGCGATGCCGGTAAGGCTGCCAAAGCGTGTGATGTAACCGTTGCCGTTCTGGGTATCAATAAATCGATCGAGAGAGAAGGACAGGATCGTTACTCTTTAGAGTTACCTGCCGATCAGCAGGAATTTATCCGTGAACTCTACAAAGTAAATCCGAATACGGTGGTCGTGTTGGTTGCCGGAAGTTCTTTGGCTATTAATTGGATTGATGAAAATGTCCCGGCCATATTGAATGCCTGGTATCCCGGTGAACAGGGCGGAACAGCCATTGCAGAGGTCCTGTTTGGCGATTACAATCCTGGCGGACGTCTTCCGTTGACTTACTATAACTCATTGGACGAGCTTCCGTCTTTCGATGACTACTCCGTACAAAACAGAACTTATCAGTATTTCAAGGGCAAGCCTTTATATGAGTTTGGCTACGGGTTGAGCTATACGAAGTTCAACTACAAAAGAAAGAACATTTCGATAGCCAATGATACGATCGATATTACATTCAAGGTATCCAATGCCGGAAAATACGATGGTGACGAAGTGGCTCAGGTATATGTTCAGTATCCGGAGACAGGTACTTACATGCCTCTGAAACAGTTGAGAGGTTTCTCCAGAGTACACATAAAGAAAGGGAAGTCTGCTGATGTAACCATTTCCGTGCCGAAAAAAGAACTGCGTTATTGGGATGAGAAAACCCGGCAGTTCGTAACTCCTGAAGGAAAATATGTGTTCCTGATAGGAAGCTCGTCTGCAGATATTAAACTTCAGGAAACCATAGAATTATAATAGCTCTCTAATAAAGAAAAGAAGAATGAAAAAACTTATATTTACTTTATGTCTGGGTGCCGTCACTGTCACAGGTATAGCACAAAATGAACCTTATAAGAATCCGAATTTGTCTCCGGAAGAGCGTGCGGAGGATTTATTGGGCCGATTGACTTTAAAAGAGAAAGTGCAGCTGATGCAAAATGAATCTTTCCCGGTGGAGCGGCTGGGCATTGCTCATTACGACTGGTGGAATGAGGCACTGCATGGAGTAGCCCGTGCCGGCATAGCTACGGTATTTCCCATAACAATGGGGATGGCCTCCACTTTTGATGACAAGTTGGTAGAAGATGTGTTTACGATTGTCAGTGATGAGGCCCGTGCCAAATACCATAATGCACATCGCGAAGGCCGTAGGGGGGTACGTTGCGAGGGATTGACTTTTTGGACACCGAACATAAACATCTTCCGTGACCCGCGTTGGGGACGTGGACAAGAGACCTATGGAGAAGATCCTTACCTGACCGGTCGTATGGGCGTTGCAGTCGTCAATGGGCTGCAAGGGCCTGCCGATGCCAAGTATGACAAACTCCATGCTTGCGCCAAACACTACGCAGTACATAGCGGTCCGGAAGCTAAACGGCATTATTTCAATGCGGAGAATATTTCTCCCCGCGATTTGTGGGAAACTTATTTGCCGGCCTTTAAAGATCTGGTACAGGAAGCGGATGTGAAAGAGGTGATGTGCGCCTATAACCGTTTTGAAGGAGATCCTTGTTGCGGCAGCAACCGTCTGTTGACTCAGATTCTACGTAATGAATGGGGGTATAAACACATGGTGGTAAGTGACTGTGGAGCTATCAGCGATTTCTTTTATAAAGACCGCCATGCCACTCACAAGGATGCGGCGGATGCAAGTGCGGCAGCCGTGCTAAGCGGTACTGATCTGGAATGCGGTATCGAATATGCCCATCTGGAAGAAGCGGTAAAGAAAGGGCTTATTTCGGAAGAACGGATCAATACAAGCCTGCGTCGTCTGTTGAAGGCGCGTTTTGAATTGGGAGAGATGGACGATGACGCTTTGGTTCCATGGAGTAAAATCAGCATCGATACAGTGGATTGTAAAACCCATAAACAAATGGCTTTGGATGTAGCCCGTAAATCTATGGTATTGCTGCATAACAACGGTGTACTTCCGCTTGCCAAAACCGGTATCCGTATTGCCGTTATGGGGCCGAATGCAGTGGATTCTGTGATGCAATGGGGTAATTATAAAGGGACCCCGTCACACACATCTACTATTTTGGAGGGGATACGCAATAAGATTGGTAATGTGCCTTATGAAAAGGGCTGTGAGTTATTGACTAATCAGGTGTTCGATTCTTATTTCAGTGAGGTGTCCAACAATGGCAAACCGGGCTTCACCGGCACTTATTGGAATAATATGGATCTGAAAGGCGAAGTAGCAGCCGTACAGCAGGTCAGCACTCCTTTCAATTTCAGCAACGGTGGCAATACCGTTTATGCTCCGGGAGTCGGACTGTATAACTTTACTGCATCTTATGAAGGAACCTTCCGCCCGAAGAATGACGGCGATTACACTTTGGTTATCGAAGGTGACGACGGTTATCGCGTTTATGTAAACGGTGAGAAAGTAATTGATTACTGGGGGGCGCATGCCAGTGCAAAAAGAGAATATACACTGAAAGCCACTGCCGGCAAGGATTATCAGATCAAGGTAGAATATATGCAGGCGGGTGCGGAAGCACTGTTGCGTTTTGATATCGGTATTTATCGTCAGATAGCTCCTGAAGCGGTTGCCGGAAGAGTATCGGATGCCGATGTTGTGATTTTTGTCGGTGGTATTTCTCCGGACTTGGAGGGTGAAGACAAATATTTTGTCAACTGCCCCGGTTTCAGTGGTGGTGACCGTACGACGATCGAACTGCCGGAAGTACAACGTAACATCTTGAAAGCACTGAAGCAGGCCGGCAAAAAGGTAATTTTCGTGAACTGTTCCGGTTCGGCTGTCGCTTTGGTACCTGAAACGAAATCATGCGACGCCATTCTGCAGGCATGGTATCCCGGACAAGCCGGTGGAATGGCTGTAGCAGATGTACTGTTCGGTGATTATAATCCGGGTGGAAAACTTCCTGTCACTTTCTACAAGAATACGGATCAGTTGCCTGATTTCGAGAACTACGATATGAAAGGACGTACTTACAGATATATGACCGAAGCTCCTTTGTATCCTTTTGGCTACGGATTGAGCTATACTACATTTGATATATCCAAAGGTCGTTTGAGTAAGAATGTGATCTCTACCGGCCAGTCGGTAACCTTCAAAGCCAATGTAAAGAATACAGGTAAGCGCGAAGGTACTGAGGTCATTCAGGTATATGTCCGCAAAGTGGGTGATAAGGAAGGGCCTGTCAAGACTCTCCGTGCTTTCCGCTGTGTGCCGTTGAAAGCCGGAAAATCTTCTGTCGTTTCTATCGACCTTCCGCCGAGAACGTTTGAGTTCTTCGATCCGGAGACCAATACCATGCGCATCGTGCCGGGAGATTATGAAATCATGTATGGTAACAGTTCGGATACGTTGCCGGGAAATAAGTTGAGTATCAAATTGAAATGACGATCTGAACGTTAAAACGAACTGTTCGTAGATTATATAGTATGGAACGGTGTTATTCTCCGTCGGATAACATCGTTCTCATCGTTAAATAAAGTAAGAAATGAAAGATCATTTGAAATCGTTTTTTGTAGGAGCGGCATTGTTCATGCTGGTAACTCCTGCATCTGCCAAGATTACTTTGCCTGCTTTTTTCACAGACAATATGGTAGTGCAGCAAAATAGTATGTTGACTTTGAAAGGAAAAGCGAAGCCGCAGCGTACGGTAACGGTTGTTGCAAGTTGGGATAAACAAAAACACACTGTCAAAGCTCAAGCCGACGGTTCATTTTGGTTGGAGATACCGACACCTGTGGCCGGTGGTCCGTATACATTGACTCTTTCCGATGGAGAAAAGTTGATATTGAATAATGTAATGTCCGGTGAGGTCTGGTTTTGTTCCGGACAGTCGAATATGCAAATGCCGGTAGCCGGGTGGGGAGGAGTGATGAACTATAAGCAGGAGACGGCAGAAGCGCAATATCCCTCCATTCGTTTGTTGCAGATCGAAAGAAGGATCGGATATACTCCTGCTACGGATGCGGAGATCATCGGTGGCAGTTGGAGGGAATGCAGTCCGGCTGCAGTTGCGGACTTTTCTGCTGTGGCTTATTTCTATGCCCGTGAGTTATGGAAGAACTTGAATGTTCCCATCGGTGTGATCGACTGTACCTGGGGAGGTACTCCTGCCGAGTCATGGACCAGTGCAGGTACGTTGAAGCAAGTGGCGGAATTTCGGGAAAAACTGACTGAGATGGAAGCACTCGGCTTTGATAAAGAACGTTTGATGGAAGCCTATCAAAAAGAGATGCAGGCCTGGGAAAGAGAGTTTATGAACCGGGATGCCGGCTACGGAGAGGGGCGTCCTTTATGGACATCTTCCTTGCAAACCGGTGACGGTTGGCAACCGATGCAACTTCCTGGATTTTGGGAACGGAACGGTCTGGATGGTTTTGATGGTGTTGTCTGGTTCCAACGTGAAGTGGAGATACCTGCAGCTTGGCAAGGAAAAGAGGTCAGGCTGTCTTTGGGAAAGATCGATGACGAGGATATTACTTACTATAACGGACAGGAAATAGCAAGGGGACAGGGGCATGCGACTCCCCGGTTTTATACAATTCCTGCCGGTGAGGTAAAAGCCGGAAAGGGTGTTCTGACCATACGCGTAACTGACTACGGAGGCGAAGGAGGAATCAATGGCGCTCCCGAAGATTTATATGCAGAGGTTGGTGGGGAACGGATTTCACTGGCAGGAAAGTGGATTTACCGGATAGGAATGTCGGTCGCCGATATTCCGGTGAAACCGGTTTCTCCTGAAAATTCTCATTATCCCTCCGGATTGTACAATGCTATGGTCAGTCCGTTAACAGCTTTCCCCATTAAGGGTGTCATCTGGTATCAGGGAGAAGAGAATGCCAGCAGAGCCGAGCAATATGCTCCTTTGTTCCGGGCATTGATTGCCGATTGGCGGAAACAGTGGAAAATTGATTTACCTTTCTATTTTGTACAACTGGCCGGTTATATGGCTCCGCAGGAAGTACAGCCGGATTCCCGGTGGGCAGTTCTCCGTGAGGCGCAGGCCGAGGCTTTGCACATAGCCAATACGGGGATGATAACAGCCGTCGATTTAGGCGATCCGTATGATATTCATCCGAAGAACAAGCAGGATGTCGGTAAGCGTCTGGCAACTTTGGCATTAGCCGATACTTACCGGAAAGGTACTTATCACATGCCGGCTTGTACAGGCTATAAGGTTTATGACCGAACACTTGTTTTGTCATTCGATTCACCTGTACAAGCTAATGCAGGAGAGGTAAAAGGGTTTGTATTGGCTGGTCCCGATGGAGTATTCTATCCTGCCAAAGCGGTGTTGCAGCAAAATGGTAAAAGTGTTGTGCTGGAATCTCCTCAAGTAGAGATTCCCATAGCTGCACGTTATAACTGGGCCGATTGTCCGAACGGAAATCTGTATAGCCCGTCCGGAGAGCCGGTAGCTCCCTTCCGCACAGACAAGTAAACGTATAGAAAGGACCTGCCTGATTGGGTGACTTTTCAGGCAGGTTCCTTTTCCGAACGTAACCTATAATACGATGATGTTAACTTACTATATTAGTAGAATTACACCGAACTTGTGATTAATGATCCTGATTTAGCTTTACAACAACTTAATTATGAAGCTCAAGCTAATAGAGATGTTCAGGCTTTGCTTGATGCTATTATCCAGACAGGTGCTTCTTATGATGTGACTGAAACCGCAAGTGGTATAAAATTTACTATAATAAACAGATACATATTTGGAAATCATCAAAATAGTAACAGTATGAAGAAAATAGTATTGACATTATTATGCACCTGTCTAGTTGTGCTTTTTGTCTTTGGATGGGCATTAGGTTCTTTCGATTTTACGCGCACGAAAAAAATAGAAAAAACTGATTACTATCTTATGGATGGATGTCCACCAGGAACTGGTTATTGGGGACTATATCACAGAGATAGGTTAGAAGGTGTTATTGGAGGTTGCGTTAAAGATATTTACTGGAATGAACAATACATTTTGGTCAGGACACACTATGGTGCAAATAGTGACAGTATAGAAGGATATTATATTGTAAAAATGCTTCCTCCTGTAAAGAAAGGGGTTCCATGGAAAAAAATAGGGCCTTTATCTAAAGAAGAATACGGACAGAAGAAATTGGAATTACATCTTGATGAAGAAAAAATGAAGCATAAATCTTTATTTTAAGTGTACAACCAAAATAGACATTGGTAAGAATGATTATTTGAAAGAATTAGGATGTTCTTTAGATACATTTTTTCTGAATAGAAATATGCAAATGATACAATTTATAACCGCTGTCCCGTATTGATGATTGCATATTCCGCTTGACATTTGTTCATCAATTCCGGTGAGGCAATATTCCGATAAAAGTACTTTTTGACAAAATGTCAAAATGATATTTTAGTTTGTACAGAATTCCTTAATTGAGGTAAGAGATGGCGTTGATACTGAAAATCGTCTGCATTTTCATGTTGTGTGTTTTAAATAGTTACCGATGTGGATGATTGGATGGTATAAAGATTGCTGTTTTTGTGTTTTGCTTGCAATTTGTCGTAAAAGCACATGCGTACCGTTCTTTATTCTATTTCAGATAGAGATGGATTCAGCCTACTGTTAGCGTAAAAAATGGTTTCTACAGGGGAAAAATATTTTTCCCGTAGAGACTCTTATGTTTTCTCGTAGAGGAACGAGTCGTTCCTCTACGAGAAACTGAACTTTTCTTCCGGAGAAACATGGATGAACTTATTGGAATAAAGTGCATATTTATTCTCTTTTACCTAGTTAATATGCAGAAAAGGTGCATTTTATTTACCTATTTATGCACTTTTTTCTCTATTTACTGTTTTTTTATCAAAGTGAATGTTAGTAAAAACCGTAAAAAGGAGTAATTATGTCAGCTTATCCGTGTTTTTAGTATCTCCGGTATGCATTGGTGTACAGAATTTGAGGAGAGAATGAGACACTTGCGGTACAATAGGCAATTTATTCTCATTCATATTCGAAATACTCAAAATCGGCATACGCTTTGGATTTATCGGAAGCAGAAACAGCATATAATCCTAAAATAATTCCTGTAAAACCACCGGCAGTCTCCGTACTTACATAACGTGTATTCATTTTATCCAATTTGTGGAAATTCTTTCCATCTGTAGCATATTCGAACGAATAAAACTCATTGTTCCCTTTTACGCGGAGCTGGACTTTTCCTTGTGGTACAATCACCTCCTTTTGCGTGTGTGTCAGTTCTCCTAACTGATAGCGCAGTACAACAGCCTGTTTCCCATTTGCCAACTGCTTGACATAAAGGTCATAGTGAGATGACTCACACATATATACTGTCAAACCTGCTTCATCAGCAGAAGATGCCTTTTGCAGCTGCATAGAAACGGTAGCGGTAAAATCGGTATGTTGCTGCCGGCGTCCGACAAAAGTAGGACTGCCTTTATCATCATTCAAACTGACAGGAGTTGCTTTCAGACGCAAATTGCCGGAAGCAAACGTGTAATTTTCGGGGTTATTGTTTCTTATATACACCCATTCCGGACCAAGTTTTCCCCCCTTAAAGTCGGTACGGGGTGATTTGGGGGCAAAAGGTTGTTGAGGAAGAGTCGGAACATCCATTTGCAGTGCAATCGTTCCATCTCCATTTACTACCGGCCACGCGTCTTTATCCCAGCGCATGGGAGCAAGAAATGTTTCACGACCTAACAGATGGTGGTAACCGGTTTGCGGACGAAAGCCAAGGCAGAGTACCCACCAGGAGCCGTCAGAGGCCTGTACGAATTCCGCATGTCCTACACCCTGTATCGGATTGGCCTGGGCATTCATATTGATATGTGTAAGAATCGGATTGGCGGGATTAGACTCGTAGGGACCGTCTATATGTTGACTGCGGGCAATCGTAACTTTGTGCCCGTATTCCGTGCCCCCTTCGGCAATCAGCAAATAATACCAATTGTCCTTTTTATAGATATGCGGTGCTTCGGGATGCCGTCCGCCGGTACCACTCCATATACGTTTGGATTCAGTCAACTGTTCACCGGTCATTGGATTTATCTCGCATAATTGAATGCATTTGTCAGGATTGCTGACCAGATAGCACTTCCCTCCTTCGAAATAGAGAGAAGGATCGATCCCACCTTGTTTGACCGGTGCAGGTTCCGACCATTCCCCGTACAAATCGGTGGTATGTACGATGAAGTTTCCTTTATCGGTGACATTGGTCGTGATCATGTAATACGTACCGTCATTGTAACGGATAGTAGGTGCATAGATACCACCCCAGACACTGGCCTTTTGAAGCGATACTTGAGAGGGACGGGTCAGGCAATTACCGATCTGTTCCCAATGGATTAAATCTTTGCTGTGAAATAACGGCACACCGGGAAAATACTGAAAGCTGCTGGTGACCAGATAATAATCATCACCAACACGGCAAACACTCGGATCCGGATAAAAACCGGAGATAACCGGATTCTGATACCCTTGTTGATTTTGCGAAAAGCAGGATAAGCTCAAGGCCAATCCTAAAAATAATGTCATTGTTCTCATAATTTTGTATCTAAGTAGTTTTTATACCCATTGGTAGAGCTTTTAGTGCATATTGGGCTCTTCCAAAGGGGTGTTATTAATATTAGCATGTCCTTACAGCGGTCATAGAGCGAGTTTAAACGTCCGGGATAATTTCCCGATAAGGGCGGATACCAGATAGACTCCTTTTTCTAAACCTCTGTACACTCCACTGCCGTTAACCGAATCCCGTACTATGCATATACCAGCAGGATTGATGATTTCAAGAATTGTATCTTCGTTTACATTATAACGGATATCCCCGTCAATTGTATATACACATACTTCCGAAAATATATTTTCCTGTGTGCCGCTGACTGCCGGATTGAAAGAGGATAGAGCGAATTTTCCTCCTTTTTTGCCGTTATCGATGGCTTGTACGCCCCATTCGTATTCAGCATCTTCGTTATCGATATACATGGAATAGGAAGTCGTCATAATCTGGCCGGAAATTTCACCTGTTTTGATAAATCCGGTCTTGAGATCGGCTGGGACTGTCATGAAATACTCCTTTGAACCGGCTTTCTTCACATATATGTTGTATTGTAATGCCCGGGCGGGAGTTACATCGTCTGTAGCGGCATCCCAGGAGAAAGTAACCATTCCTGTTTCTTTGTTGTAGGAACTTTTTAGGTTATAAGGAGTGGAAGGTGCTTCATTGGGCAATATACCTGCTGTGGAGGACGTGTTCTTCCAAAGTTGAGTGGCGCAACTGAAAGAGCAGACGTTACTTTGTGCCCATCCCATGTTCCATGCATCCAGATAGCCGTCATTGTTGTAATCGATCAGGTGATTATTACCGTGGCTGATGCGATCGAAAGTCCATTCCTGATCTGCGTCATAGTAAGCTCCACAGACTTTGAAACAAAAATCACCCTGGTTTATATACAACCAGGTTGTGATCTCGTGCTTTTCTCCGTGGCCGCCTACCAGGATATCGGGCAAACCATCGTGATTGACATCTCCAAAGGAAGGGGTGGCGCCGTCTACTCCTTCAAAACCGCAAAAGAGGTCATTTTGCATTTCAAAGTTGCGTCCGCCACAATTCCGATAGATGTAAAAAGATTTGGCGCCCGAACCTTTATTAGCGGAAAAGCCTGTCACTACAATATCCATATAGCCATCGGCATCCAGATCACATAAGGAGCAGGAAGAATTGCTGGAACCATACAAGTACTGGCGGTTCTCGGAAAATGTTCCGTCTCCATTGTTCCAATAGATGCGAAGGTTGCCCTCGCCCGGACCGTAACCGGAAGATACGATATCCAGCCAGCCGTCATTATCCATGTCGGCAAAGTGCACGGAACCTCCCGAAAGGCCTAAGAACGGTTCTGTTCCGTTTAATGGAGTTTCTTGTCGGATAAACCCTTTGCCTTTATCGTTTTTGTATAGATAAAGTGCACGGCGGTCGTGGTGTACGATGAGATTTCCTTTTTCATCTGTTTTTCCATCGGGATCTTCGTAGTCGTCCAGTCCTGCAATGACCAGATCCAGATAGCCGTCCTTATCATAATCGCCAACCGAAACCCATTGGCGTGACCGGCCACCGTCTTTTGCACTGTAAATCGGGGAGATACCCATTTTGCTTTCTGTCGGAGTCGCAGCATTAACCTCCTCGAAAACAGGCCGTTCACCTGATTCCGTTCCTTTATTTCGATATAAGAATGCAGCAATCTCTTTCAGGTTATTTTCGTATTCCATTGATTTTAGCCCGGGAACAAACAAATCTAACAATCCGTCGTTATTATAATCGAACCAGACCGGACAAGCATAGTAGCAAACATCAAACGGGCTGGTGAGGCGAACGAAAGATTCTTTACCGTCATAATCATAGAGGGCGGATACTTTTTGGGCGGAGGCTGTTCTGAAATGTGGATTCTTTCCGGAGTAGGCAATCTCTAAATAGCCGTCATTATCGTAATCTCCCCATGCCACATTGGAACGGTCTGCCGTATGATAGAACTGTCCTCTGACGAGGGACGTTGCTGTAGGCTCGGCAGGAACCGGTCTTGTTATTTTGGTGAAGACAGGAGATACCGGATTACCGGGAGTGATGATTTCCGAATAATCCGGATTGGATAGGTCATCGTATATTTCCGTATAGTTAAAATCCTCTGTTGAGAAAGTGGATATGCCCACATCCATCATCTGCACGCCACCGTCTTGCAGCCCTTCTACTGCAATTAAGTTCCAGCTGTTCGGCTTTAAAGTCTGTTTGGCCTCGTCCGAGATATCAAACGGAATATAGTTGGAAACCGATCCCTTTTTGCTTGCAGCCCAAACGCCATTGATGTAAATGTGTATATCATCATCGTGATAAAGCAGGAAGCGCATGGCATCGATCATTTCCGGAGTGATGTCACCCAGACGGAACCAGCGGCGCATGTGAATCTGTGAGGTATTCCAGGGAGTTGAGATTAAGTTTGCTCCGTTCCACACGGAGGAACCGCCGAATGCGGCCTCTCCTTCTGCCCAGTCGCGGTCGTCGAACTCTTTGGCAAACCATCGGCGGGGAACATCGGAAGAGGTGGTATATCTCCACTTGTATTTGTGCTCTTTGGCTGTAGAAAGAATGGGTCTGACTTTTATCCCATTTTGCGGCAGATTAATACATTCCTCTATTTTTGTTTTTAACTCTCCGGTTGCCGAATAGGGCTTCAATACGCGCCGGTCGTATGTGTAGATTCCGTTTTTTTCGATCTCCACATCGGATAGTTGGGTATATACGGCTGCATTTAATCCGTAGTAATAATGGTCTATTACTTTGTCGGCTAATTTATTGAACAAGACAGTGAAATCTTTTCCGGTCTCTACGGTGGTATATTGAAAATCACCTCCGGGCCAGATATGTCCCTGTACTTTTAAGGTAATGCCGCCATACTCGCCACAGACACCGGCCCTGGTTTCGTCCAGCGGGCAGGAGGGGTTGGGGTAGCTATGGGAGTCCTTGATGTCACCGATGGGAGCATCTACCCAGCCACTGGCACAACAAACCAGACTTTGGCCTGCTTCCCCTATCACAACCCGGGTCATCCGTTCTGTATCGAACTGTCCCCAGCCTTCATTGAACACGATCCATTGGATGATACTCGGGTGATTTCTGAAAGCTTTGATAATTCTTTTCGATCCATCTTCAAAATTCTTTTTGGCATAATCTTCGTATCCGGAAGGTAGGTTGGGACTGGGTAAATCCTGCCATACCAGTATTCCTTCTCTGTCGCAATGTGTATACCAACGTGCGGGCTCTATCTTGATATGCTTCCGGATCATGTTGAATCCTAAAGACTTCATCGCTTTTATATCAAACAGGAGTGCTTCGTCACTGGGGGCTGTATACAGGCCGTCGGGCCACCATCCTTGGTCAAGTGGTCCCATCTGGAAGATTTGTTTTCCATTAAGGAAGATGCGGGGCGTTTCACCTACTTTTTTGACTTCGATTTTGCGCATTCCGCAATAACTGCTTACAACGTCTGTCTGCACTCCATCCTTTATGATGGCTATATCGAGGTTGTATAAATACGGGTCTTCTACCGACCATAAATGAGGATTATCGATAGGAATGGTCAATAACCTTTCGACTTTGCCGTTTTCCAACGTTGCTATTTTATTACCTTCTTTGTCGAGTAAACCGATATTTACCGTTACCCCGAATGTTTCATTGGCGTTGACTCTCATCTTCAAACAGGAGTTGTCTACATCGGGACGTATCATTAAGTCCTTTATATAAACCGGATTGACAGGTTCCAACCATACCGTTTGCCAAATGCCGCTTACCGGAGTGTACCAGCATCCCCATTTGTTTAGTGCCTGTTTCCCTTTCGCCTGTCCTTCAGCACCGGTATTATCGTATGTATAGACAACTAACTCCTGTTCTTTCTGTTCTTTTAAAGCGGAGGTTATGTCGAAGTAGAAAGGATCGTATCCACCTGTATGTTCACCTACTTTTATGCCGTTTACATAAACAACAGTCTCCCAATCTACGGCATCAAAATGGAGTAGAATCTTTTTCCCTTTCATTGTTTCGGGGATATTTATTGAGCGTTTGTACCAATAGCATTGGCTGTCGCTCTCTTCCATGATTCCGGAGAGGGCGGATTCTATGGGAAAAGGAACTAATATTTTCTTGTCGAATGTAAATTTTTCCGCATCGTATGCTTCACCTTTTATACCTTTTCGCAGATCCCAAATGCCATTTAGATTGAGCCACTCTTTTCTTACCATCTGTGGTCTCGGGTATTCGGGTAATATGTTGTTCACGTCTATGGTCTCACTCCATGGAGTCATCATAGGTGCCTGCTTCATTTTCCATTCCTGGGCGGGCAGAAGAAAAAT
>CAVCAX010000066.1:653-2109 GCA_963599995.1 Coprobacillus sp. CAG:698 | reverse complement strand
CATTCTGAATATTAAGTATTTTCTTCAGATATCTTGTATATGCATTGTTTTCATGTTGTTAGAGATGAGGGATAAAAATAAGGGTGCCACTATCCGGGCACCCCTATAGAATTAGAATTTATAATAATTCTTATTTTACCATTAACTTACTGGTACTTACGGCGCCATTCTTATTAGTCGCTTTCAATAGATACATACCTTCGGGTAAGTTGCTGATGGTTGTATGGCCGGCCGGCAATGCTTTGTTGGCAACTGTTGTTCCGCTTATTGTGTAGATGGCGACACTCACCGGTTCGGCTGCATTTACAATGATTTCACCGTTTACGGAATATACATTCAAACCTTCGATTGTAGCAGCCGGTTTGACACCTGTTCCGCCGGCATCAGGATCCAGATAGAGACCATAGATGTTTGCACCTACGCTACTCGGTAAATTGTAAACAACATATACGGAATGTTCTCCTTTTACTTCTTTCAATGCGGCTGCAGTTGTCATTTTGGTACCCCAGGCACCGGTACCTTGAGCTCTGACTACAGCGATCGGTTCGTGTCCCACGAGTGCATTTTGTATATCTTCCGGAGTGCTAATTGTGCTCCAATCTATATTATCCAGATCGATATACAATGAGAAGTTAGCTTCTTCAATGGTACCTATATAAGTTTTGTCACATGAGTGATTGATGAGAACTCTTTTATAATCACCGTCTTTGAAATCGATATCATAATAAGCCACAACAACACCGTTAGACGTATAACCGATATTTGATCCTTCACCGTGAGCATTGCTACTGCCTGCAACTTCAATTTTCCATTCTACATCGCCCTGACTCCAATCGCCACCATTGCTACCTTCACCCTTGGTAACAAAAACCACTGCATCATCAGAGGGTTTTATGTCTTCATAAACAACACCGCAATCCGGATTCTCAAACCAAAGCTTTTCTTTTACTAGATCGATTCTGTGCAGATTAGTTGCATCTGACCATTTTATAAACAGATAGTGAGAACCTTTCACTTCTTTTAATTTCGTTGCAACCGGAGTAAAATCGTTCCATTTTTGCAGATTGATACCAGTCCAAGTCCTTGCGATCATGTTTTCCGGTTTTACTTCGTCAATATAGAATTCCATATATTCTTGGTATCTTTCACCGTCATGACCGATGTAAGCGACTAATTGTTGATACTCTCCTTCACCGAAATTAATCGGTTCGGCAGATTTGACAATAAAGTCTTTTTTTATCCCTCCCCAGCATTCGTTCTCTTCATTATATTTACAGTCTTTGAAAGGATCATTTGGATTTTCCGGGTCTACATCGACTGCAACCCGGAAAGCGTCACCATAAATAATGTTTGCTTTGTCTGCATATTCCGGTGATTCGTTGATCCAAGGTTGCATACCTTCTTCTGCAATTGCATTCTTATAAAAAATGACAGAACGTAAATTTCCATTTCCTTC
>CAVCAX010000066.1:0-515 GCA_963599995.1 Coprobacillus sp. CAG:698 | reverse complement strand
TTTTGTTTACCGGTAGGCCGTGTAAATTCTTCACCCTCTTTCATGTTCCATGCGAATGTTTCGAAACAGTGGTAACCAAATGTTCTGTCTACCGTCATTTCTGTAAAAGTAGTCGATTCTTCAAAAGTATTTCCGGCATGGAGGACTACATATCTATTTACTCCGAAATCTCCCCAGCCTAATCCGAATTCGACTCCGGTGGCCTGATAAGCATTTCCGTCAGCTCCGAAATCTACTTCTCCCAAACAAATAACCGTTTGGGTAGATGTCTGACCGATATTACCATAGCCTACATCAAATTTGGCATCTGTAACCAATTCGATGTTCTCATTTCCTTTCATTGTTTCGATTACTAAATCCTGCGCGAATACAGAATTTATTCCTAATAGAGCGAGTGCTCCAATGAGTAATGTGTTTTTTTTCATCGTAAAATAATTTAAATTAAACATTTATCTTGGATTAGGCCTATAGCTGTTCTATCTTACTTTCGTAACATATTTACGCTATCTTTTTAC
>CAVCAX010000065.1:909-4485 GCA_963599995.1 Coprobacillus sp. CAG:698 | reverse complement strand
AGAAAAGGAGACGTACATATTTGTCGTAATATTAACAAAGCAAACAGAATAAAAAGCTTCGATTATTGACATGAAAAAAAAGATATTACTCATCGATGACAAAGCTTCCATAGCCAAAGTAGTTTCAATTTACTTGGGAAAGGAATATGATTTCACCTATTGCGAGAACCCGATAAAAGCCATTGAATGGTTGCATGAAGGTAATATACCGGATCTTATTATCTCAGATATACGTATGCCGGAAATGATGGGAGATGAATTTCTACTTTACATGAAACGTAACGAATTGCTCAAATCAATACCTATCGTTATGCTTTCAAGTGAAGAAAGTACTACCGAACGGATCAGATTACTGGAAGAAGGTGCCGCCGATTACATTTTAAAACCCTTTAATCCTCTGGAACTTAAAGTCCGCATAAAAAAAATCATTGATTAAGATTCTTTATGTTACATCTCATCTATATCGGAAGATACGAAAGAGCTATCGAACATTTCTCCAAACAGGTAAAAGAATCATTCTACCATGTATTTACATACGCCAAAGCGACCAAAATCATAGACAATATACGGGAGAAATTCGATATTATCATATTGTTCGAACAAACCGACCCGAAGAAAGATATCCCGGACATCGAGTATCTCCGGAAAAGATACCCCGGAATATACATGGTACTTGTGATAAATTCACTCACCAAAGAAGAGAGCTTGCAATATCTGAAAGCGGGAATCAATAACACAATCCCCTTCGATGCCACACAGGAAGCCATCGATAGTTTAGTCAACTTCCAGATACGCAGAAAACAACAGAAAATAAAAGAAATGCAACAAAAGGGAGAACACATTCAGACGTTCAAACTCCCTCTCTGGAAGAGATGCTTCGATATTTTTTTCTCCAGCCTTGCACTGATCATCTTATCCCCCTTGTTGATTATTACCGCCATAGCGATCCGCTTGGAAAGCAAAGGAGCGGTTATCTACAAATCCAAACGCGTAGGAAGCAACTACAAGATATTCGACTTTCTGAAATTCCGTTCGATGTACACAAACGCTGACAAGCACCTGAAAGATTACAATTCATTAAATCAATATCAGACGGATAGCATGGAAGAGGATGTCATCTGGGAAGAGACACCCGATTTCGAAGAAAATGATGCTCAGAATGTCCTGGTTTCCGATGACTTTGTCATTTCTGAAGAGGCATATATCAATAAAAGAGCACAGGAGCAGAAAAACGCATTTGTCAAACTGGAAAACGACCCACGTATTACACGGGTAGGACGTATCATCCGTAAATACAGTATCGATGAATTGCCTCAACTTATCAATATCCTAAAAGGAGACATGTCCATTGTGGGTAACCGTCCGCTTCCTCTTTATGAAGCGGAACTGCTGACCAGCGACGAATACATCGACCGCTTTATGGCCCCTGCCGGATTGACCGGACTTTGGCAAGTGGAGAAACGGGGTAACTCCGGAAGAATGTCGGCAGACGAACGCAAGCAATTGGATATTAAATATGCAAAAACATTCTCTTTCTGGCTGGATATGAAGATTATCCTGAAAACCGTAACGGCATTTATCCAAAAAGAAAACGTATAATATGTATGTCTGAATGATAGACACCCTTTTTCATATCGCAAACAATTTCTTTTTTTTCTGTATCACACTATCCGGTATATATCTGTTTGTTTTTGCTCTGTTGGCATTATTCAGATATTCCGGCAAATATCCTGCGGCAGAAAAGAAGTATCGCTTTGCCTTATTGGTTCCCCCGCAAACTCACATTGGAGATTTGAAATATCCGAAAGAGTTATATACTGTCGTCACCTATAACGATCCCGTTGCAACCGTCAGAGAACTTGACGAAAGCCGATACGACATCACGGTGATACTGGGAGAAGCCACTCACGTCTCCCCGCTTTTACTACAAGACGTCAATGATGCATACGATGCAGGAGCAATGGCTATGCAGTTGCACCACATCATCGAGCACCGGCCCACCGGAAAGATTCGCCGAAAAGCCATCCGTGAAGAGGTAAGAAACTCAATCTACAGGCAAGGGCATGTGCAGGCTGGCCTTTCTTCCGCACTCGAGAAGACCGACATCGCCATAGACACCCAATGGCTGAAACAAAACCTGAAAACAGCGAAAAGCAATCTTGAGAGCAGACTCTTAAGGCAGAATATTTTCATAGAATATCTGCATCATACATACGTATACAGTGATTCTCCCCGTCCACTGCCCTACTTCATGTCCAAGTGGAAGGCGCTATACAGACTTCCGGGAGTGCTGCTTGCCGGAAACTGGGATTATGCCGACAAATTGTTCCGCCAACTGATTCCATCCTGGAAAGTCCTGTTCGTGATTTGCAGTATCGGATGCATCGCCACCACCTGTTATGACTGGACTCTCTCGCTAAGATGGTGGCTGCTGTTATTCGGCCTGTCGTTCACCATCTGCCTGGCCATCCCCGATTATCTGGTAGAAAAGAAAAACAAATAGTCCTGAGGTCTTCAATAAATCTTCAACAATAAATTCTTCAACAATATGAATATCGGAAAACTTAAAAATAACATCAAGCGACATGCCGGCTTAAAGAAAGCGTTACACAGATTCATCATGCATCCGGTAAAGACAAGACCCAATTGGTGGATACGGCTATTTTACTTCACCTATCTGAAACGTGGAAAAGGCTCGGTGATTTACCGCAGCGTACGCAAGGACCTCCCCCCCTTCCGCCGTTTTTCATTAGGAAGATACTCGGTTGTAGAGGACTTCTCTTGTCTCAACAATGCCGTGGGAGATTTAATCATTGGAGATCATACCCGTATCGGATTGGGCAATACCATCATAGGACCGGTACAAATAGGCAACCACGTAAATCTGGGACAAAACGTTACCGTCACCGGATTAAACCATAACTATACGGATGTCGACAGACCGATTGACGAACAGGGAGTGACCACCCAGCCGATCACCATCGAAGACGATGTATGGATAGGTGCCAATGCTGTCATACTGCCGGGAGTCACTCTTGGGAAACACTGTATCGTAGCTGCCGGCAGTGTGGTCAGCCGTTCGATACCGGCCTACACAGTATGCGCAGGAAGCCCCGCGCGGGTCATCAAACGCTATGATCCGGTAAGTAAAGAGTGGAAAAAAGAACCAAAGTAACTATATATAGTTAGAAGGGCTATGTAATATACCTCATTAAAGGGATTGTGCCACTGCTTGAAACGCCCTATCTTTGCAGTATCAGAATTTAATTAATTAGTCATAATTTTATTACGTAGCCACATTTAAGTAAAATGAAACAGCGTCCTGCCGAAGTGATTTCGCCAGGATTTTGTTTTTTTATACAGTTCCTCTTCGCCGGAAGCTAAAAAAAATCCCCGGACAAATAAATTATCCGGGGAAAACACATACACATTCAAGACCGGCTTACCGACCTGTCTCACTCAGTTTCTCTTTCACATCATTGGCTTTATCGGCAACTTTACCGGCTATCTTCACGCCTGCTTTCACGGCTTTTTCCTTGGCATCCTCCATTGCAGTTTCCGCATCCGCCTCTATTT
>CAVCAX010000065.1:0-899 GCA_963599995.1 Coprobacillus sp. CAG:698 | reverse complement strand
TTCTTAGCTTTTGCTGTGCGCGAAAAATGATAAACCAACGCACCAATGGCAGAACCGATCCCCAGTCCTACCCAGAATTTAGTACTTCCACATTCCATAATCAAATCAATTTATGTTAGTTTACAAATGTTCTGAACATACATTTTCACCTATATATATACGATAAGAACAATTCTGTTATATATATGATAAAAACAATTCTGTCAGGAGAAAGGTTCAGAAGCCGGCTACTTTACCGTCTCAAGGCATGTAGAAAAAAATCTTGCAGTTTCCCCCCGATATACAATATATTTCCGTAACTTTAACCTCTGAGAATACAGTGACAATCATTTTAATGCTGTAATTTAGTACCATATTCTAATACAACATCGATATATTCTTAATATTCAAATGAATAACTTCACTCTCATATCACTTGAAATCAGCATCTTATTTCAGCTGACAACTGAAGCGTGGCTAAGCCATACCGATGATTCATTTACCGATTTTGTGAAGCAATAACAAATATAACACCATGAAGAGACCCCTTTTCTTATTTACATTTTTACTCTATATCTTCTGTTTATCAGCACAGCAACAAGAGATACCTGTGCCCAAACCTCACCAACTAAAATGGCATGAGGCTGAAATGGGAGCGGTATTCCACTATGACCTGCACGTATTCGACGGCATTCGTTACGGACAGGGCGACAATCGTATCAACCCGATGGAAGACTATAATATTTTCAATCCCACCGAGCTGGATACCGACCAGTGGGTACTGGCAGCAAAAGCCGCCGGATGCAAATTTGCCATACTGACGGCTACCCACGAAACCGGCTTCGGTCTTTGGCAAAGCGATGTCAATCCTTATTGTCTGAAAGCCGTAAAATGGCAAGATGGCAAGGGAGATATTGTTC
>CAVCAX010000064.1:3938-5209 GCA_963599995.1 Coprobacillus sp. CAG:698 | reverse complement strand
CTGATACAGTAGGATGAAGGAGGAAATCAATACGATAGTGAACGCGAATTTCTGCCACATATCAAAAGCGGTACCCACTGTCTGTTGAATCAGACTGTTGTCACTCTGCATGATTTGCTCTTTCAAAGAGTAAAGAGGTGCGAAGCTGATAGCAGCAATGATGAGCGCTTTTACCCAAAATTTCAAATGAGATTCGGTGGTGACGAATAACTGTTTGCGTCCGATGTACAAGCCGAATAGGAAAAGTCCGGCAGTCTGTAAGAAACGTCCGGCGCCGATAGCCCAAAACAAACTGGCTTTCTGTCCCAAGGTGACATTACCTATCAGGAATTCCCAGAAGTTTCCACCTTTGGTATAAGCTGCTACTTCAGCATACATCGCTCCGACATTTAAGTCGGGCAGGGTATAGGCAGGATTGAAAAGGCTCATAATGTAGTGGAACCATTCAATCGGTTGTAGTGAGAAGAAGATAGCAGTGATTAAAATAGCTTTGTCACTCCATTTGCGTACGATAAACAGTACGATGCCGACCACAACGAACAGAAGCAACACATCTCCTGCCGGAAAAAAGGCAGCATTGAGAGTAGCAAAGCCTGCAAGCAATACCATTCTCCATAAGAAACGGTAGCCGAAGTCTTTTCCTTTCAACTGCTGGTTGTGCGATTGGATATAGAAAGTGAATCCGAAAAGCAGGGCGAAGATAGCATATGATTTTCCTGCAAACAATGAGAATGTTGCATTAAATACTCCGGCATCTAAAATGGTAAGCCATTCGGGAGAACTTTCCGGATAGACGGGGAAAATGAAATGCTCCAGGTTATGTACCAAGAGGATAGCCATTACGGCAAAACCTCTGAGAGCGTCTACTACTTCAATTCGCGGTGTTTTTGTTGATAATTCCATGGGGTTGATTTATGATTGTTTTTTTAGTGAATATTCGTTTTACCCATTTGTTGGCAGGCTTTTCAAAATAATAAAAAGAAAGCAGGCTGAGTATAATGGTGATGCAGAGAATGACGGGGACACTTATTGTCCATTGTATCTGCCAATGATAGTGGGCGGACATTCGCATATATGTATCTATGATAAACAAATGTATCAAGTAGAAACTATAACTGATTTCTCCGCCTATGATTAAGAACCGGTTGGATAGCAATCGGGATATGCCTCCCTGTTGTAAGGCGAATATAAGAATGATTAGCGAGACGGGTAACCAGTAATAACAAGAATAGCGATAGACTTTAGGAATGTCTGCGGCGCAGAGGAAGAAC
>CAVCAX010000064.1:0-3928 GCA_963599995.1 Coprobacillus sp. CAG:698 | reverse complement strand
GTATGCTTTGATTTGCTCCTCGTTGGTCAGATACATGCCTGCCAGCATAATTGGAAGACAGATGAGCAGTGTGATAAACAGACTTCTTTTGGTATGCAAGAAAGGAACAATCAGAGGAAAGCAGAAATAAAACAACTGTTCGCATCCCAAACTCCACGAAGGACTGTTGAATGAAAAGAAGTAGTCGGCAGAGGGGAAGAACGGTTGTAGGAGAAAGGTGGAGGCGGCAAAGTGTTTTATCCAGTCTGCCGTGCCGCTATATTGAACGTATCCTCCTATGCATACGGCAATTAATAATGTCAGTAAATGCAAGGGATAAATGCGGGCGAGGCGTGCTACCCAAAATGTTCGTTTGGTAGCGGTCTTTTCCAATAACTTCTCCTGATAGTTGTAAGCAATAATAAAACCGCTGAGCACAAAAAAGAAACTGACTCCGACAAACCCTTCTTTAAAGAAATGAGCATCGAAACTTGAATCAATGACGTAGCAGTGCGCCCCAAATACCATTAGGGCAAAGAATATCCGTAAAGAAGTTAATGTGTTAATCACGATACTTATCAGTTTTTTTGTATTCGACTGCAAAAGTAGTGTTTTCTTATGAGATAAAAATTCACATAGATTAAAAAAGAACTTAGGATTCGGAACGCAGACGGCTAAGATGTTGGGGAGTCATGCCAAGAAAGGAAGCTATATACCCCAGTTGGGCACGGTGAATGACATCGGGTTGTTCACGCAAGAGTTGTTCGTAACGTTCCTTAGCCGGGAGATAGAGCCGGTTGATATGGTGCATATCCATATATAGCAGGCATTCCTGATGAATAATCCGTCCCCAGTTGGCAATCTCGATGTTGGTTTCATAAATCCGATTCAAGTCTTCGATACGTATGGCATATAATTCGCAGTCCTCCAACAATTCTACATATTCGTATCCCGGTTCGTCGTGATACAAGTCTTTCATGGCAAAAGTGATATCACCTTCGCGTGAAAACCAGATCGTGATTTCTTCGCCGTCGTGTAAACAATAAGACCGGCAAAATCCTTTTTCGATAAAGTAGACGTGACGGTCTGCTACACCACCGCGTATCAGTAAGTGTTTTTTAGGAAGTTCCAGCTTTTCCATGTGACTGAAAAGAACCTCCAGAGAACTGTCCGATACCGGATAATATTGCCGGATACCTTTGATGATGTTTTCCATAGCCGATTATTTGTGAGAGCATTCCAGCCACCAGTCGATCATCTTTCGTGCGAGGCTCAGCTTTCGGGGAAGTTCCGGCAAGTTGTCCCGTGTGTAGAAGTCTCCGGAACTCAGTTCTTCCTCCTGCAACCTGATTTCCCCTCCGGCATAATCTGCAATGAAACCAACCATTAATCCGCTGGGATAAGGCCATGCTTGATTGCCGAAATAGGTGATGTTCGTCACATCCAGTCCCGTTTCCTCTTTCACTTCACGCGCTACGCACTCCTCTAATGTCTCGCCCGTCTCCAGGAATCCGGCTACGAGGCTGTTGAACGTTCCCTTGAAGTTACGGGCATGGACCAGGAGCAATGAATCTTCTTTTCTTACTAAGACGAGAATTGCAGTAGAAATAGAAGGATATACTTCCCGTCCGCATTTCGGGCAACGTTTCATGATGTCCTCTTTCTGTTCCATAGGAGTGCCGCAGGCAGAACAGAAACGACTGTTCCGGTCCCAGTGCAGAATCTCATGCGCTTTTCCTGCTGCCTGATAGTGAGATAGCGGTAGATAATCATAAGAGGCACGAAGTCCGGTCATTACATACTGTGCCGATTCTTCAAAAGGCGAGGAGAGGGAGAAAGACTTGCAAGTCTTTCCCTCTAATGTTGTGATAGTATGTACCGTCGTTTTTTTTTTTTTTTTTATAGGCGGAATTTCTCCATAAGGAAGAGCAAATGCGTCGTTCTCTTTCTTCTCAAGTAATAGCTGGTCTTTATAAAAGACGAACCACCATGATTGCGTTGTTTCATTCATTTTAATCTTCTTCTTTTGCTTCGCGCTGCGAAGGTATAAAAAACTGTATTGATATTTAATACTTTGTCTGATAAAATGTCAATGGATTAACTTAATACAATACGCTGTTCGATACCGATTTCCCGAATGAAATAATTATCGTGCGAAATGGCTATGACGGTACCTGTATAGTTCCTGATAGTCGCAGTGATGATGTCGATACTCTGTATATCCAGATTGTTGGTCGGCTCGTCCAGAATAAACATATCCGGTGTGTTGTTGCTGATCATCAGGCAGCAGAAAGCGAGCCGCATCTTCTCGCCGCCGCTTAATTTCCGGCAGGACTTGTCCCATTCGGAAGCGGGAAACAGGTAACGGTTCAGGATGATCTTTATTTCATGTTCCGGCAGATTGCGGTTGTTGAAAGCGTAAACCTGTTCAAGGACACTGTTCCGGTCGTCGATGATAGAATACTCCTGATTCAGATAAACATAAGAAAAATCTGCCCGTGTGAGTGTTCCTGTCTGTGGCTGAAGTTGTCCGGTGATGATTTTCAAGAGAGTAGTCTTTCCGCTGCCGTTGGTCCCTTCTATGCGGAGGCGGTCGCCACTCTTTAACTGAAAACTGACGGGAGTTTGCCAAAGCAGTTGTTCCGGCAGGTTATTTTCGGAAGGTTCGTTATCGCTTTGGCTATCGCTGTCGTTCGGAGCAGAATGATAACCGAAGTTGATATCCTTTGCCGTAATTAACGTTTTTCCGGTGTGCAGGGAAGAACCGTTGAAATCTGTTTTAAGCGCAGCCGTTGGAGAGAGAGAACCCCGGAGTTGGTTACGTTCTTCTGTCAGTCTGTCGGCTTTCTCCTGATGCACGCTGTTAAGTTTGCCGGTACTTTTTTCTGATTTTCCCTGCAATGCATTTAGTACAATGCGCGGAACACCTCTTTTAATATTAGCTTTCTCACCGCGTACATTCTGTTTGTCTCTTCGTTCGGCTGTTTCACGGGCTACCTTGCATGCTATCCGCAGTGCTTTTTCTTTTTCTTCGATACGCTGTTGCAAGGCTTCCTGCATCAGAGTTTTCTGTTCTTTGTAGAATTCGTAGTTTCCGCCATAATAAGTGAGTTGATGTTTCTCCAATTCACATATTTCGGGAAGAAGATTGAGCAAGGTACGGTCATGGCTCACGACCAACAACGTAGAGTGACATTTCTCTACCCAGTCATACAAACGTTGTCGGCCCGACGAATCAAGATGATTGGTCGGTTCGTCCATGAGTATGACAGAGGGATTATGAATATCCATACCTGCCAGAAAAACACGGGTCTTTTCTCCGCCGCTAAGCAAATGCATTGGGTAGGACAGGGGAAACTGCCCTAATCCCCATGAGTCAAGAGCGGCAATGGAACGTTCTTCGATATTCCAATCATCGTCCAACTGGTTAAAATTCTCCGTTGAGGCATCTCCTGCCAGGATAGCTTGCAGGGCTTGTTGCTTGCGGTCTATCCGCAAGGCTTGGGCAATGGTCAGCGAATCATATTGTCCGAAATGTTGGGGGATGTAATAAATGTCGTCCGGGCGGACAATAACGCCGGAAGACGGTGATAGTTGTCCGGCAATAATTTGCAGCAGGGTAGATTTCCCGCAGCCGTTATTACCGACTAATCCCAGTTTCTGTCCTTTACTAATGGCAAAGTTGAGGTCACTGAATAATACTTCTTTATCCGGGTGGATATAGCTGATTTGTTGAATACTTATAGGCATGGTTGTCTATTGGGTTTGAAGTGAAAGAAATAGTGAAAGAATAATCACGGGGCAGGGGGCGACAAACACAATACCGGCTAAACAACACGGATTCCGTGATGCTTAACAACGAGGAAAAAGCATATAAGAAAAGTGATGTTTACTTAGAAGTGTTGTCTTACTTGGAAATTCTCATTGCGGTAAGTATATAGTTTAACTT
>CAVCAX010000063.1:20356-27706 GCA_963599995.1 Coprobacillus sp. CAG:698 | reverse complement strand
TTTTGTCAAAGACAGGCAACTTGTGTTGTTTTAAGTTATATCGAATTCACGTTAATTTAAATCAAATTCATAAGTTCATCCTCAGCTCTCGCAGGAAAACATCAATCTGCCCTATCCCGGCTGGTTATTATTCATTTGTTTCCCCGAGTCTGCTTCACCACCTGTATGGTTCCATCCGAATTATAATACAGCTTGTCCACACAGACCGAACGAAGGTTTCCCTGTCCTGAGAAATCAGAGGTATGGTAAAAAGCATACCATTGACCTTTATATTCTACAATAGAACCATGACTGGTATCACAGGTTGTGGGTTCCAGATAAACACCTTCATATTTCCAGGGACCTAACGGCGAATCACTTGTTGCATACTTCAAGCGATTGGCACCTGGGTTATTATCAGCATAAGACAGATAATATTTTCCATTATACTTATGTATCCAAGTCGCTTCATGAAAATCATCCAAACCGGTCATCCGTTTAACCGCTCCATCCAATTTGGTCCAATCATCTTTGCGTAATTTACCGCCATAGCATTTGCCACCGCCTCCATTATAAATATAAGGTTGTCCGTCATCGTCTATAAATACACAAGGATCAATTTCCGGAGGCATACCTTTGACATAACCTCTTACCCGAAATTCCTTATCCGGATACTTACTGGTGGCTACCCCCACCCGCCAGGTATTATTCCAATCGGTTGTACTTGCAGGATGCGGGAAATAGAAATAATAAGTCTGATCCGCCGGATTATAAACACAGTCGGGAGCCCACATAAAGCCATCACATCCCCAACCGTCATGCATTCGCACCGTAGCTGCATTCATTATTTCTCCATGATCCGTCCAATTCACCATATCTTTCGTAGAAAAGACATGATAGCGGTCCATGCGGTCACATCCAAGCGCAGGCTCCATATCATGCGAAGCATATACATAAAGAACTTCTTTCCCGTCGATATTCCAAACATGCGCCGAAGCATCAGCCGTATAGAGCGGCCCTTTTATCCAACTATTGTACATCGGCGATTCCAACTCTACAAACAGCGGATTACTCATCGCCTTTGTGATGGGATAAGTGAAAGTATTGGACAAGTCTTCCAACTCTCCCGTACGTGTCAGAACAAACTTATCAATGTTTCCCGGTGTATTGGCATAATATTTCAGTACATGTTTTCCCTTAGTCAGTTGAATTCCGCTTACTTTCACTTTATGCGTAAAATCCGTCCATCCGCCAAGAGGCATATCTATGCTGCGGCTTGCACCACGGCCGTCTACTTCAAAATAGAAACTGCCTTCCGAACCGTCACCTTTCACACAATAGGTCTCAATGGAATAAGCACCCTCTTCGTCCACTTCAATAGTGTAGCACATCCACTCACCCGGTTGCACATCACCGATGTAATAACCTCCGGATGCCTTGCTATCCGCACGAACATCAACAGCATGCGCACCTCTATATCCCTTATCAGCAGATTTCGTATCACTCTCATAATAGGCCACATTCTGTACTCCCTCATCAAAGTCTTCCGCCTCCAAAGTGCCGGGCACCCGATGCGGTCCATTATAAGCCACTCCTTTATATGCTTTCAGAAAACCTTCCGAATCATAATCCATATCATAATCATACTCATACGGACCATCCGGAACCTGTGGGGTTTCTTCCGGAACTTCGGGAAACTCCTCTTCCGGTGTGTCTTTATCGCCACAAGCAGCAAAAGCAAGCACAGCGATAAAGACTCCTAACTTTAACCAATCAACGGATAGACGCATATCGTTTTATTTTGTTTGTTCCACAACTTTGATAGTTCCATCCGGATTATAATAAAGCTTATCCACACAGATCGAGCGAAGATTTCCCTGTCCGGAAATAGAGCAGTTATGATAGAAAGCATACCATTCTCCTTTATACTCAACGATAGATCCATGACTTGTATCACAACCTGTCGGCTCCAGATAAACGCCCTGATATTTCCACGGCCCCATCGGAGAATCACTTGTTGCATAGTTCAAGCGATTGGCACCTTTTCCATTCTCCGAGTGGTTGTCAGCATACGACATATAGTAAACGCCGTCTTTTTTATGTACCCAAGTAGCTTCATGGAAATCTTTCAATCCTTCCATATCTTTCAAAGGTTCAGCTATTTCCATCATATTATCTTTCAGTTTGGCTGCTGCACAACGGCCGCCACCGCCATAATAGAAGTAAGCCTGTCCGTCATCATCTACAAACACGCAAGGGTCGATCATAGCAAAAGCATTGCCCAATCCTTCAATATATCCCTGCACTTTAAAATCTTTGGCGGGGTACTTGCTGGTAGCCACACCGACTTTCCAGGTATTGTTCCAGTCATCGCCGCTCGGATGCGGAAAATAGAAGTAATAAGTACCGTTCTTATACGCACAATCGGGCGCCCACATGAATCCGCCGTCTTTACGTCCCCAGGGCACCTGTGAAGAGTTCAGAATTTCACCATGATCCGTCCAATTCACCATGTCATCCGTAGAGAATACATGATAACGGTCCATCAAATCACATCCACGCGGCGGATCGATGTCATGGGAGGCATACACATACAAACGACCGTCTTCCCATACATGAGCCGAAGGATCGGCAGTGTACATGTGAGTAATGAAAGGATTCGGTCCTAAAGTAACCGGTTTTTGCTTTTGGCTGTTGCAACTCATCAATGTCAATGACAGGGCAGCCAAAGTGATAAAAATAGTTTTCATACGTATATTTCCTGTTTATTAAATGTTTAACATGAGTAAAAGTAAAACTGTACTATCAAAAGATCTCTTTATTTAGGGTTAATGCTGCATTATTTGTCCGCATCTCGCCGAGGCATTTCGAAACTCAACGGTTTTTCATGACGAAGCATTTTTGCAGCCTCCCCTGTGAGCCACAAATAATGGTCGGAAGGCATTCCATCCATTCCCACAAACTTGACTTCTTTCCCCACAGGAGGATTATCCGTACATTTAAAGATTGCCGTACCTTCGTTCACCTCATCAAACATAGCTACATACAGCATGGTAGCTCCTGCATTGATTGCTGTAGAAATCTGTTGCCAATAGAAACGTCCGCCCTGACGGGGAATCGAACCGGAAGGTTTCACGTCATCCTTAAATGCATGGCGGCTCAAATTGTACCAGCTGAATCCCGGAGTTACACAAGGCACATAGCCGACATTGTTCACTTTGCACCAAGCGATATCATCAAGAATGACATCCCGATAACGGTCCATATCATTGTGAAGCAATGGAGTAAAACGCTGGACCATCCATGGCAGAATAATGTCCGCCTGTCTGATCAGTTCGTGTAAGTAGGAGTCGTGTACACAGTCGGCATTCAAGTCTCTCCAGAAAGTAGGCACTCCCAACATCACGCTACAACCGCCATATTCCGGATCGTTCTTCAAGAAATCCATGAAACGCTCCAGACCAATATTACGGATGTCATACGGACGGTCCGGAAAACCTACTCCCCAAATGGTAACCAACGGCTTGCCATTATAAAAAACATACGTTTGTTCACCCTCTTGATTGGTCACCCGCAACGAATCAACCAAATATTTCCAGTCGTCTATCAACATGGAGCAATCTTCACCTTTCGCTCCCAAACCGGATAAATCATACATAACCCCGATAGCACGTCCATACTTGGATGCCGCTTTCATGGCATGTTGTAAAACAACGCTCCTCTTGCGGGCTTCCGGACGGGCGGCATCAAAGAAACGCTGCATGAATACACCGTCCAATCCATACTCCTGCATCCACTTGAAATGCAAGTCTACCGTACTTTCATCGGTAGAAGAAAAGAAACGGGCAGTAGAACCATCAGCCAGTTTCTGACCTGTCGGATATGTTTTTTCATATTCACTGACATCCGGCCACATATCAATACGGACACTATTCTCGTCAGGATACATCACTCCTTTACTCGGCTGATGAAACCAACCCTGATAACCCGCCATGACAAGACCCTTATACGATGGATATCTAGTATTTTTTGAATGCTTGGGTGCTGCACTCAAACTTCCGGACAGGAAAAGAAGAAATAATAATAAAAAGCAGTTTCTCATGATTACAATAATTTAAGTGGTAGGTGTTAATTCCAGGACAATACCATTCAGCATTAACCCAACAATTACTTTCTGTCTGATTGGCAGATTACCGTGCCGGCCAAGTATTCTTCAACGGCACTTCACCACGAAGCATCTTGCGTGCCTGTCCGGTAAGCCAGAGATAATGATCGGTAGGCAGATCATCCTCAATACCCTGGAATACAATATTCAATTCACTTGCCTTCTTACACCAGCCTCCACCAAGCGTACTTTCATCCACTGCAGTAGCACCATGTCCATAACTGCCGGTCTTCTGGTTATACCACACATAGTAATCCTTTTCAGGTACATTACTCGGTACATTCTTCTTGTTCAGGCATTTAAAGATAGCAGTACCTTCGTCTATCTCATCAAACATCGCAACATAGATCATCTCTGCCCCTAACTTGATGCCACCATAAAGCTGTTCCCAAAAGAACTTTCCCCCCAAGCGGTCTACCACGCCATTATTCGGATGCATATTCAAATCTGCTCCACCCGGAAAGCAGTGAGGAGCATAATGCACACCATTCTCCTTGCACCATTTTATATCCGCATCAATTATCGGCTTACGTTTACCGTTATAGTCGGCGATTGTACCATATCGACCTACAAACCAGGGGAAAATGACATTAGCACTCTTCACTACCTCCTTATACTTGGCACGTGGCCATTTCGTGGAGTTATGCGTACGCCAATCATCGTTCACACCCAACATTATACTCCAACCTTGATTCTTTAACGCAGTTATCAGACTAATTATGTCATCTGCATTGAAAGGCTTCTCGTCAAAACCCACTCCCCAAAGAGCTAAAAGCGGCTTGTTATCCTCATACAGGTAGAACTTCTGTTGACTACGGTCTTTCAGCTGATACAAATCCATAATTGCCTGTGCATCTGCCAGCATGGCACTCTCGTCGCGGTTACCTTCCATAAAGCCTCCTAAATCATACATTACACTGATGGCACGTTGGTATTGGTTACTCCCCTTCATTGCATGTTTCAATACCATATCAAAGTGATCTTTTCCATCGGGATTATTGATAACCTCACCCACAAAACGTTGCATAAAAACACCATCAATGCCATACTCCTTCATCCATTTGAAATGAAGCAGTACACTCGATTCGTCATAAGCACTGTATACTTGTGCTGCCTCACCGTTGGGCAAGACAAATTTGGAAGAACGATTGGCAGGACCATCCATGCCCGGCGTATATTTCTTTGTATATTCAGACATATCGGGCCACATATCAATGGAATTTTGTAAGACACCCGGTTTAAATACATCACTTTCCCGATAATGATACCAAGCGGTATTATCCGCATTGCTATGACTGCATCCATCACCCGGTGCTCCGAACCATCCCTGATAACCGGCCATCACCAATCCACGGTAAGTATCAAACGGCTGACCTTCTTCATGGAGGGTAAACGCCGGCTTATTATACTCGTCCTCGGTTGGAGTAGTAGGTGTGTCAGGGGTTTCCGGCTGAATAGCAGGCGGAATTTCCACCTTGCCGTCACTACAAGACATTACAAAGTTGCTTGACAACAAGCCGCAACATATAATAAGACATAATCTGTTCAGTTTCATTTTCTCGTTTTTATATTAAGAATCGGAAAAAGGCTTCGGAAACCTTTTTCCGATCTGTTATCAAAAATCAATTCTGTTTACAATTTAAAATAACCAATGTCATTTATTGAGGAACTTCAATCTTCACTATATCCGAGTAATTATACATTTGGAAGGTATCATCCACGCGGACACCCATACGGACAAAGAAAGTGTAACCCGGTTTGGCCCATACAGCAAACTTATAGGTATCCTTACTATGAGTCAGTCCGTCACTGCCTTCCACGCCATCAGAAATGTTACTCCACGCCTTACGCACATTGATCACCGTTTTCTTCACCTTGTTCACTTCCAGATTGTAATAAGCATCCAGACGATTGACATTACCACAGAACTGAATAGAACTGATAAAACAACGCACATCCATTATTTGCGGCATCACATCACCACGTTCGATATTATAGCTTGGAGTGGACGGAGCAGCTAATCTTCCCTCTACGCGAAGAGTATCCCCATCCAATATGGCAGAAAAGTCCGTAATCTTCAAATAAGGTGTAACCTCAAAGTTGCGCGTCACCTTGCCTCCTACAGGAACATTACGAAGTGTATCTACCGGCCACCAAGGACCTTCCGCAGCCACATCATACGTACCGGCAAATAATCTAATATTGCTATACGTACCATCCTGCTTCACCGGAATATCCTGTGGAGAGGGATTGAGACTGTAGCTCTTCTCCCAAATACGCACACGGGCTTCTCCCTGATCAGCAAGAATGTTCTGTCCTGTAGTAACATCAATAATGTTACCCATCAAACATTCTGACGGAGCATCGAAATTATCCACTTCCATGCAAGAGGCGACTCCCAAAGTCAATGTACCGCCTAACAACAAATTATATAAAAAATTCTTCATATTCATCACATTTATTAGATTTACCATTAATAACCGTCGTTACGTATCAACAGATCATTCTTACCTATTTCGCCACCCGGAATCTGTTCATAATACCATCTCTTGTAGAAGTTCTGCTTACGGTTCTCTACCGGTTCTTCATTCAAGAAAATCCATTTATCCTCGTCCACCACGTAGTAAGCAGAAAGTGTATGCACCTTCACACCATCCTGGAACATGACATCGGCTACACGCCAGCGGCGCAAGTCAAACAGACGATGGTTCTCGAAACAAAGCTCACGAGCCCGCTCATCACGGATAAACTGGAGATTCTCATCAATGGGGAAACCATATACATCCGTACCCAGATCAGCAGGACTGCTTACCATCGTATAAGGACGGGCACCTGCACGGTCACGCAGTTCGTTCACAATAGCAATAGCCTCCTGCTTCAACGCTTCATCACCAAGTTCCAAGCCCAATTCATACGCAGCTTCCGCCCAGTTACAAAGCACCTCGCCGTAACGGAAAATCTTCCATGGTTGCTTGCATGAGAAGAATACACGAGTAGCATTGATACCTTGATAATCGACATACTTACGGATAAAAGTTCCCATATAACCACGGCCCTCGTCACCACCGCTCACCGTCATACCATGCACACCGGAGATCTTAACCATCTTGCCGTTAATTTCCTGTGATTCGCCACGCTTTGAAGCGGCATCGGTACGAATACGAATTCCGGCATTATACTCATTGTCCGTACCATTTTCAGCACTG
>CAVCAX010000063.1:19165-20246 GCA_963599995.1 Coprobacillus sp. CAG:698 | reverse complement strand
ATTGTTGCCGGAATCTGATACATAGAAATCATCTCCCATGTAGGTTGCAAAGCAGAATCCAAGTCAGCGGACAGGCCATCGCCTAACGGCAATACTGCAGTATCCCACATGTGAAACAGGCTGGTTCCGGCAGGAAGTTCAGTGTTAGAGCCATATTCCTTTACAAAGATATCTTCGTCTTCTCTATTAATCTTTCCGAATACATCAAGAAAGTTCTGCACCTTATCGGCCCCCGTATGCAACTTAAAACCTGCTTCTTTCAAGAACTTGCAAGCGTCATAAGATGCCTGGAAGAATTCGGTAGCTTTATCGGCAGACATCCCCATCAATCCGGCTTGTACTGCCGGGCCGGTGGTACTGATGTAGCCGCCATACTTGGCAATGGTACCTGCATAAAGCATCGCACGTGACATCAGAGCTGCCGCTCCATAACGGTTCATACGCTCCACCTTGCTCCTATCTGAAGCACCGTTCTTCATAGCAAATTCCAAGTCTTCCTGAATGAACTTCCAGCAATCATACTCCGTATCACGCGGTTGTTTCAGCTCATCGATAGATGCCAAAGGATCAAGTACGGTACGTACGATGGGAACACCGCCATAACGCTTCACCATACCGAAATAATAGAAAGCACGCAAAGCACGGGCTTCCGCCAAATGCTCGTTCAGTTCAGTGCTGCCCTCCTCATAATATTGCGGTAATTTCTCAATCAATGTATTAATATCGCGAATACGGTCATAGGGCCAATATCCCCAACCATCACCATACTCAGAACAGCGTCCGATAGCCTCCAAACAGGCAGAAGCAGGACTACTTTTCTGCGCTTGCCATTGGTTGCCTGCGTGCCAACCATTATTGTTCACCGTAGCATACCCTTTCTGATCACCATTCTGACCATAGTTAAAGTCCTCAACCGGCAGATCCTGATAAACCAGTGCCAAATATTTTTGGATACCATTGTCCGAACTCATCAGCACATTATCATAGAGCAAACCTTTGGGTTCCAAGTCCATATCGGCACACGAAACAACTGTCAAACCCAATGCGGCTGTTACAAATACATATTTAACAGCCATCTTTT
>CAVCAX010000063.1:13854-19155 GCA_963599995.1 Coprobacillus sp. CAG:698 | reverse complement strand
AACATCTTCATTTTCAATTCTCCTTTCATATTAGAATTTAAGTGTTGCGCCAATATTAAATGTGCGGTTCACCGGATAGTTATAGAACAAAATACCCGCATCACGATTATTATTAGCTCCACCCTGACGGCCCGGGCGTTCAGGATCGATATTATCCAAACCTGTAAAAGTCAACAGGTTGTAAGCATTAACATATATACGTAGGTTTCTGATACCCGCTTTGGCAAGCCAGGTCTTGGGCAACGTATAGCCTAACTCCAGTGTTTTCAGACGGATATACGATGTATTCTTGATGCCGGTAGAACCCGTACTGAAACTGTGGCCGGTAGCCGGATAGAGTCCGGATACCCACTGCGTGTTGGGATTCCAAGGGTCATCCGTAGCATTCACTGTATGCCAACGGTCAGTATAGATGTCCAATACAGCGCCACCATTGAAGGGGCCTACCTCTGTGAATACTTCGTCATACGAATTATACACACCTGCTGCGCCTTGCCAGTTCATGGAAAGGTCAATCCCCTTCCATTCGGCTCCCATCGTTATACCATAGTTGAAAACAGGCAGATTATAGGTAGCCATCGGGTGTCTATCATTATCATTTATAACACCGTCACCGTTCCAATCTTCGTACCAATAATCTCCAGGCAGGGTTGACTGACCGAAGTTGGCACCCGTAGTATTGTGGTAACGAATCTGCTCATAGCTGGTAAAACGACCGCCTTCTTTATATGTAAACCATATATCCTTGTTACGCCCTGAGACATCATTGCGATACCAGTTCTCCATAGAGTTACCAGCCTGACCGTCCAAGTGATAGTCCCAACGGTTCTTGGTAGCAGAGATCTGCCCATTCACCCAATAGGATACACCTGCTATGTTATTACGGTGTCCTAAGCTGATTTCCCAACCGTAAGTCTGGTCACTTTCAAGATTCTCCTGAGGTAATGAAGCACCTACCGTACCGGGAATAACGGCTGAAGAAGTAGCTAACAAACCTTTACGTTTACGTTGGTATACTTCCAATGTACCGCTCAATTTTCCATTCCACAAGTCAAAGTCAATACCGGCATTGTATGTGTCGGATGTGTACCACGTCAATCTTGGATTAGGAATTGCAGTGGCCGATACACCGGTAATAAATGTACCGTTATAAATGTAGCCGATCTTACCGTTCGTATCCAACTGATAGGCAATAGCTGTTTGCGGATAAGTACTTGCACCGCCATCATCTCCCATGCGACCATAAGAGGCACGGATTTTCAAATTGCTCATAAAAGGCACCAGTTCCTTCATGAATGTCTCTTCGCTGACACGCCAACCTACTGATACAGCAGGGAAAAGTCCCCAGCGGGAATCTTTAGGGAAACTCGAAGAACCGTCATAGCGCAATGAAAAGTCTACCATATACCGTCCCTTATAATCATAGTTCATACGACCTACGAAAGCACGGCGTGTCTTGTCTCCTGCCCCGTCCATCTTACCGATCTGGCCTTCATTTTCGCCATAGAGCAGGTATTCGCCATCCAGCAACATAGAGCGCTGGGCATAAAAATTCTCCCACTGGTTATACTGTTCTTCAAACAAGGCGAGAACATTGATATTATGAGCACCAAACTTTCGGTCATAGTTCAAAGAAAGTTGCATCACAGTACCATAAGAGGGATCCGTTTGACGCTTCAAATAGGCATCAGCATGACGATCGTAAGTAGTCATTGTACCATCGGCATTCTTACTATACAACTTATATGCACGATTGTAATATGTATTGTTTGTGGTATAGTAGTCGTAACTATAAAAAGCCTTTGCCTGTAAGCCCTTCACACCGGGGATATCATAGGTCAGTGCCAACGAACCGTTGAAGTTATGGCGTTTCTCACGGCGGTAACCGCTAAGGTCGCTATTGATAGCGGCTACCGGGTTTTCCGGTTCCAACATCTCAGAGTCATAAGCGGGAAGACTGTGATCACCGTCAATGTAAGCATCGGAGGTCGGACGGTAAGTCCACGCTTTCTTATATACCGACCATATATCAGTAAACGGTTGATTCTTCTCATCCATGTAACCGCTTAATTGTACAGACGCTTTCAAACGGTTGGTGATTTTCGCATCTACATTGCTACGGAAGTTCCAGCGGTCATAATTCAGCGAATTGAATTTATAAGCACCCTCCTGTTTCAAATAACCAAGATTGAAGAAATACTTCACCTTCTCCGAACCACCGTTCACACTGACATTGTACTGCTGCTGCGGCACATTGTCATTGAAGAGTTCCTTTGTCCAGTTAGTACCTTTGTGTCCGCTGCGGCTATACTCAAAGATACGGTCATAACTGTACGTGGGAGACTGACGGAGGAAGAAGTTTTGCGTCTGCGTAGTATTGTATGTCTTCTCATTGATTAACAACATGTGCGTCACTGCATCCGCTGTCTCGGGTACATAAAGGAATTGCTGCCAGCCATAGTTGGCAGAAAAAGTAATGTCAAACTTACCATCAGCGGTTTCACCGCGCTTGGTTGTAACCAATATAACCCCGTTGGCAGCACGCACACCGTAAATGGCGGCAGAGGCATCCTTCAAAACCGATACAGATTCGATTTCATTGGCATCCATACGTGAGAAATAGGCCTTATCCCGAGGAATACCATCCACTACAATTAACGGTTCACCCATACCGCGAATATCAATGGCATTATCAAACTCACCTGGTTGCGAACTACGTTGAGAGATACGCACACCCGGAATTTTACCGGAAAGCATGTTTACCACGTTTTCATTCTTGGTTACGGAAATCTCCTTGCTATTAACGGCAGAGACTGCACCGGTCAGTGTAGCCTTCTTCTGTGTACCATAACCTACCACCACTACCTCATCGAGCATTTCGTTGTTATCTTTTAACGTAATGTTCAGTTTGCTGGTAGAAGCTACAATCACAGCATCTTTATAACCAATAAAAGAAACAATTAATTTTTCTTTCGGGGAAGCTTCTATTTTAAAATTACCGTCAATATCGGTGATAGTACCTCGTGTGTGATCTCCCTCCACCCGGACATTGGCTCCGATAACCGCCTCACCCGTACCATCGACTACCGTACCGGTAACAGTGCGGAGTTGTGCCGAAACAGGTAATGCAATCAGAAGGCACAGAAATACGAACATCATCTTCTTAAATGATGATGTGGAGTCATTTCTCCTCCTTTTATTATTTTGAATGTACTGTTTCATAAATTAGATTTTTCTATTCTACGAAAATTTTAATTGGTCTGGAACTTCAGCAAGAGAAGCAGACGTAATGCTCTCTTGCTGAAAGATTCTCCATTGACTATTTCTTAGAGGGCATTTTAGCACCTTCAGCAGCCGCACGGCGATTAATAAAGAGCATACCCAACTGATCGGCACCTTTACCGCAAAGGCTCTTCACGCCATAAGCATATTCAAAGCCGGCCGCAAAAGCAATACGAACACCCCAACCTTCATAACTGGACGGAGTAGTCAGCACACCGGTCTTCTCATTCATCTTCCATCCGAAAGAAGCAACAGTTCTAAATTCATCACCCGGGCGGAAATCATAGAAATTAGGATTGTTCACGTAATCCACCGGATTACCTGATCCCCATGTATCGTAGCCATAGCCTTCACCACCACTATAGGTACCTGTCTCATCAACGTATTTGCCATCGGTTGCCAATGTTTCGGGAACAACGAGCATGAAACCGCGATAGTACCAGAATACACCGCGAGCACCGCCCAAATACTTTTTGGCAAAATCACCCAATACCAGTCGACCGCTGCCATCGTTGTAAACCAATGAACCCGTTGCCTCAGTAGAGACATTGTAGTTGGCATAAGCTACAAAGAAAGCATCACCGGAATGGCGGATAGGAATTTCTTTTTCATAATCAGCAAGGGTAGCCGGAACATCCAATTCGTTCACACCCAAAGCAAAGAAGCGACCGTCACGTCCATAAAGTTCAGCCTCAAAATTACCTTCTACACCACAGAGTTCCTGAAAATCAATATCAGCCAATGGGTCGATGACCTTGATATACACTTTGGCGCGTGTCACATCATTCGCATCCTTGACCAACATCAAGATACCTTCTTCACCACCCGTTGTACCCGGACGTTTCACGCAATTCCATGTTCCATCAGCAGAAAGATTAGCAGAAAGATTTTGGTAGTTGTTACGTACAGATTCATTCTGCTGATCAGCCGGAGCCAATGTGTAAGACAAATTGTCAACACCTGGGATGGTAATCATCTCCTGGAACTTGACAGTACCCAAGAAAGCCGGGACATCACCTGTACCATCAGGCAAGGTAGCTGTCCAAGAGCCATCTTCATTTTTGGAAACACCATCGAGCCCTTTCAGTTCAGGATCTACAGAAAGATCTTCGGCAACGACCACTACATCAGCATCCACCGATACATAGAAGTAGTTAGAGCTAATCGTAGCTCCGGGTACCGACAGATGTACGGCCACAGTATAAATCTTACCCGGAGTGGCATCCCATACCTTCATCGTTACTTGGATAAGATCGCCGTCTGCTTTCAAGTCTTTTAACTTGAAGAAACTGGCATTGGCACGCGTCTGTACCTCCCGAGCGTCAGCAATCGTAATTTGTGCCTTACTAAGGGCATCTGCACTGAGGGCAGGTGTTGCAAGGAAGCGTAACGTTACGCCATTTTGGTTGGCAGCCTGATCAATGTAAACAATGGGATCAGTTGATTCCGGACAGAAAACCAATGAATTGATAGTAGTTGCCAGTGGCAAAGCGTAATCGACACCATCAATAGAAATAATAATCACTCCATCTCCCAAAGTAATGTTAGAAGCCTCACCGCCACCGGTACTAAGCGAACCAAGATCAATCTGTGTTCCATCATTCAACGTGATAATACGTTTTTCAGCATCCCAGTTGGTAACTGTGGAGCCTATTGTAATTGCCTTACTAAGTTGAGACTTAATGTCATCAATCAGGCCTTCGAGAACCGATACACGATTTTCCAAATCAGAATTGTCGTCATCACTACATGAAACAAAGAATGTTCCACTTGAAAAAAACAGCGCACCACACAAAAGCGCGTTTAAAAATCGTTTCATAATAATTAAATTAAAAGTTGATAAATATTAGATTAAGTTATATTACAATTTCACCTCTATAATTCCAAAAACTCCTATTCCGGAGGAGAAGGGCATTCTATGTATACTTGTGCATTTTTCATATTACATCTATATAACCGATGATTAAAATTCTAAAACAAACGCAAATTTATAAGGACAATATTAACATTGTACTTAAA
>CAVCAX010000063.1:3698-13727 GCA_963599995.1 Coprobacillus sp. CAG:698 | reverse complement strand
GTGAAATTTAAACGATATTCAGGTAATATTTAAACTACCGATGCGTGACTATTCAATCATTGCGTGGCAGCAATTGAAGACAGTATAAAAACAAAACTTGCCGTTTCATAACCCCAATAGATTACAAAACGGCAAGTCCAGTTAATAAATCTCATTCAGCTAACTATTCTCCGACGCCATTTTCATTAAAAGCAGTGATAGAAAAATAATATTCCGAATCTCTATTGAAATAACGGGCCTCGTATTGATTGTCGTAAATCACCATTGAATGAGTCAGCTTTTCCTTTTGTGTCCCCCAACGCAAAATGTATCCTGTTACATCTTCTTGAGAATCCCACACGAAACGGTAGATACGTTTGTCATTCTCATCACGCATAGCTTGGAAACCTGTTACAGCAACAGGGACTTTACCATCCCCTTGTCCGAAAACACGTAAATCAAACAGGGAGAAAGAGCCTTCCATCTCTTTTGAATTGCAGATTCTCAGGTATTGCATTTTTGCCGGTATAGCCAGAGTATGCAATTTGTGAGGAGCATCTTGCCGATTCCTCTCTTCATCCACCAAACGAACCCATTTAGTACCATCTGCCGATCCCTCAATATAATATTGATATACCACCGGCCCATGGGGAGCATGAACATTGAAGTTATGATCTGCAAAATTAACCTGAATTGCATCCACTTCCATAGGTTTTCCAAGGTCAATTTGCAGCCATTCACCTTTGTTACCAGTCTGTGCAGCCCACCACGTCTCGACCTGCTCGTCATTAGCTGATTCCGGTCCGTAACCTTCAAGTGAAGAAGATGCTGTTATTTTCTTCTTATATGAAAGCAGGTTCCACCCCATATTGATATCTTCCTTTTCAAAATCTACTTTCCTGTCTGGAATACGGAAGGGATAATCTGCAAAAGTAGTAAGTGCATACATGCCGTATTTATCAGAAACAACTACCGGGAATAATCCCAAACGGCGTTCGAACCAATGACGAACAGAAATAGTCATGGTAGCTACATGCCAGTAATTTCCATATTTATCCTTGAAGGTATGTCCATGTCCGGCACCGCCAATAAAGCCACCGGGTTTGAAAGAGAATGGATTATCCTCTACATACTCGAAAGGTCCTAACGGATTATCGCCTATATAGTTACCATCACCATAAATACGGTATTGCGTACCGGGAGCGGCATACTGCAAGTAATAACGTCCATTATGCTTCAGCACGCACGGACCTTCATTCCAGCCTTGACGCGGTTCTTCATTATTCTTACCAGGAACTTCCCAACCATACTTATCACAATTATGCTGTATCAAAACTTTAGGTTCACCGATAGCGCGGAAACCATCCTTGGGATCCACTTCTACCCCCATTATCGGATCTACATCCGAACATCCCCAATAAAAATAAACTCTTCCATCATCATCTTTAAAGAATGCCGGATCATGTTGAGGATACTCAAATTTTGTATCTACTTCTTCCCAAGTATCTTTTTCCGGATGAGCATTTTTGTAAATCCGGGTGTTCCCACTGGAAGCGGTAAAGTAAAGCGTATCATCATAAACAAGGATTGTAGGTGCATAATCTTCCATAGTCGGAATAGTGGTACAAGGAATATATTCCCACTTGGCCAAGTCTTCGGAACGCCAGTAACCACCTGATTTAGAAGCAAACATATAATAATATCCCTTAAAATATTCCAGTACCGGATCGGCAGCTTCACGCCGTGACTCTTCATTCGGTTGGAAACGATAATTCAGATCGATAGGATTTGTCACAATCCGATCAGTATCAACCATCGTCCGTTGTTCCGAAACACAACTGACCAACAAGCCTGACATCAAGGCTATACAAACTAATTTTGCAATGCTTTTCATGGTAATCTTATATTAAGTTTCTTTCCTTTATACTCCACATTCACAGTATACGACTCATTATCCAGTCCCAATCCTTTCAGGCGATCTACAACAACGATACGGAAGTTACGATGCTGCAACATACCGTCATAACTACCCTTACGAGGATGGATAGTTAACTTCCTGTCCTTGTCGCTCCACGTCATACGGACAGTGGTATATTTGCCTTTTTCGTAATTATAGTTATCATTCTCGTCTTCATACAAAGTAAATTCTCCATCGGCACCCGGATAGATACGAACCTGCAAATCATCCCATGACTTCTCGGTTGCAAACTGAACGGAAGGTCCGACAGGAACGATGGAACCCGCTTTTACATATAATGGGATGATGTCAATGGGAGCTTCACGGCTAATCTCCTGCCCGCCTTCCTGCTTTTCACCTGTCCAAAAATCAACCCATTGCGCCCCCTCAGGCAGATACAAGGCACGTTCCTTTGCTTCACTGGTTACCGGAGCTACCAATATGGACTCTCCAAACATATACTCATCACCTATATCTGTAACTTTTTTATCTTTCGGAAAGTCTGAGAATAAAGCACGCATCAGGCTTCCACCATTAGCAGTAACCTCCCATGAGGTTGAATAGATATAAGGTAATAACCGGTATCGGAGATTAATCATTTTCTCTTGCGCATCGAAAGCCCAGTATTCACGTTCACCAAACATAAATATTTCACGGGGAGTGTTTGTGCCATGCGAACGCATCATTCCCGTAAAAGCAGCAAACTGCATCCAACGTACATACAATTCATGGAATGCCGGATCTTTCACACCTTCCGGAAACTTTCTGCCGGAAAAGAAACCGCCTATATCAGAATTCCAATAAGGAATACCTGTCAATGAGATATTCAGGGCTGCCGGAATCTGATTATGCAACACATTCCAATCGGAAACAACATCACCGGACCATGCCTGGGCAGCATAACGTTGCTGACCTGCAAAAGCTGAACGGGTCAGAATAAAAACGCGTTTATCGGAAGTCTCCTGTCTTTGATGGTCATAAACACCGCCCACGCTAACAAGCGGGAAAGCATTACGCACTTTACGGAAAGAGCCCAGATAAGTTTGAAAATCCAAGTCTCCCTCTTTCGCCGGGCTATGTTCCGGTTCGGTTGCATCCAGCCACCAACCATCCATTCCGATGCTGAACATATTCTTATTCATGTATTTCCAATAGATATCTCTCGCCACGGGATCATAAGCATCATATACCTTCACCCCATTATCCTGCGGAAAAGTTTCATGTATCATCAATTTGTTCAGCGCTTTCAAATCAGCATAGATTCCGGTAGCGGGTCCAAAAGAAGGCCACACCGAAATAATGGCATGGGCATTCAGGCGGTGCACCTCATCCATCATTTTCTTTGGGTCGGGAAATTTCGGATTACGAAATTCCACCGCATTCCAATCTTTATGATCTTCTCCCCAATAACGCCAGTCCTGAATAATGCCATCCAAAGGCACTTTCAGGTCACGGTATTTTGCAACAACGCTAACCAGTTCATCCTGGCTGACATATCGCTCTCTCGATTGCCAAAAGCCGAATGTCCAAAGTGGAAACATGGGAGCCTGTCCTGTCAATTCACGCAATCCGGCCACTACTTTATCTGCTCCGCCACCATAAACAAAGTAATAATCACACAAATCACCAACCTCCGAATCAAAAGTCATACCTTGTGCATCGTCTGTAAAAGTGGTAGGAGAATAGTTATCCCAAAACAGCGCATAGCCTTTGATGGAATGGACCAAAGGAATACAGATTTCCGTATTCGTCTGTTGCAAGAAAAGAGTTTGATTACGCTGATTCATCTTTCCCTGCTGGTGCTGTCCCAAACCGTAAATAGCCTCATCACCATCCAACAAAAAAGTTTGGCGAATCCGATAGGTAGAATTACCTGCATCATTAAAAGAAGTGAAACCGGTGGAAGAAGGTTTTTCTGCCAACAATTCCTTTCCGTCTTTAGTTGCAAAGCGAATCTGATTCTGAACAATATCCAACAAAACGGTCAGTTCGGAAGTAGTAAGTGTTATCTGATTATTTGCTTTCCGTATCTTATACTTCACCTTTTCCGGTTGCATCGTAACAGACAACGACTGCTTTTCCGGCGCTTGTCCAAGAGGATACTTCTTCACCCGAATGATGGAAGAAGAGAAGCACTCCAGTTCCACACAAGTGGCTTTTGTATCTACTTTTACTCCATGTGGAGTACGCAATACAGCTTGCCCCGTCATGGGGGCAAGCTGTAAACACAAACACATAAATGCCAATAGTTTCTTCATTATTATATCAAGTTTATATAGACAACACTTTATATTTAGTAGTGAACAGTACCTCTCCGTCATTATTCTTATCCACACGGAAAGGTATCAGTTTCTCTTCTCCCGGAGCCAGCTCATAATGCACATTCTCTCCTGTCTTCTTACCTCCAACGTACATTTCTATCTTACCTGTATCCATCAGAGTACCATTGTTCTTGACAGATACCCAGATTGTCTTCTGATTTTTCAGCAAGTTCTCTTCCACTTTGAACAATGACAAATCGAAATCTGCGGCAAATTCATGAGTATATTCAAGCATACCGGACAATCCTTTCTTTGCATCCGCATAACCTACACTATCTTTTATACGGTCTTTTGCCACATACTGAGGGCTGACTCCACCGACTGATATCTTAAACTCTCCTTTTTCTACTACTCTGTCCATACGATCATTGAGTAATGAGAGTTCATAAGGTGTCAGTTCAAAAGCAACTGTCTTTGACTCACCCGGTTGCAGATGAACACGAGTAAAATCTTTCAGTTCTGTAATACGTGTTTTCACGCTGGCATACATATCGGTTATATACAATTGAACAACTTCGTCTCCGGCACGTTGCCCCACATTCTTCACAGTTACCTGTACTGCAACATTACCATTCTCTTTTTCCTGTATCTTCAAACCGGAATATTCAAAAGAAGTGTAGCTTAAACCGTATCCAAAATAATAAAGAGGATAAAATTCCATGTCTGAATATTCATACCGACGACCGGAAGTTTTAAAGTTATAATACAGAGGAAGCTGGCCAACATGGCGCGGGAACGTCATCGGCAAACGACCGGCAGGATTATAATCACCGAACAGCACATCAGCCGTAGCCGGTCCCCCCTCTTGTCCCGGCAACCAGTTGACAAGAATAGCTTTACACAGTTCTGACGCCTTAGACAAGTTGTAAGGACGGCCTGCCTGAAGGATTAAGATTACTGGTTTGCCGGTTGCACAAACGGCTTCCAATAACTCCTGCTGCTTACCCGGTAAAATCAGAGTGGCATAATCATGGTTTTCTCCGGAAGTCTTGTAAACATCTGCCGTTGATTCGCTGGTAGAACAATCTCCCAGAACCAATACTACTACATCCGACTGAGAAGCCGCTTTCACAGCCTTGGGGATATTCGTTCCATTCGGGCTTGTAAAATCACACCCTTGCTCATAAACCACTTTTGTCTGCTTACCTACCGCCTGTTTGATGCCGGTCAATACAGATTTCAACTGACCGGGCAGAAGTTTGGGAGTGTAGTCACCCGGCTGGAGATCATCCGCTCCGGGACCTACTACGGCAATCGTACGCAAATCTTTAGCCAAAGGTAATATGTTATCTTTATTTTCCAACATTACGATAGACTCGCGTGCAGCCTGGCGTGCCATTTCTTTATGGCTGTCCGAGTTCCATCCCGGATATATCCTATTCCAGTCCAAAGGTTTATTCGGTGTCTTCTCAAACAGTTCGTTGCGGAACATCATACGCAGCATGGTGCGGCAAACCTCATTCAGGTTTTCCATATCGATACGCCCGTCTTTTGCAGCTTGTATCACCTCTTTGTCATTGTAAGTATCACCGCAATTGGTGGCGATGCCTGCCGCCAGAGCCTGATTTGCAGCTTCTACCTTATCTTTCGCTGTATAATGTTTACGGGCAGTCAGATTACCGATGGCCCCGCAGTCACTCACAATAAAGCCGCTAAATCCCCATTCCTCACGCAGAATACGATGCAATAGTTCTCTGCTTTTAGCAACCGGCACACCCAAATAATCAGAATAAGCCATCATTATAGATTGGCAATCATAGTTACGGATAACATGACGGAACGGAACCAGATGTACCTCACGCATTTCACGTTCGGACAAACCGATATCATGGGAATCACGTCCGCCCAAGGGTGCACCATGTCCACCAAAATGTTTCGGAGTAGTAAACAAGCCTTTAGATTGGTATCCTTTAATCCAGGCTCCACCCATTTGTGATACCAGCACAGGGTCTTCACCAAATGTCTCCTCACAACGTCCCCAACGTGCATCCTGTGCCACATCGAGTACCGGAGACCATGCCTGCATAGTACCTGCTGCAAGCGTTTCATCACCAACAGCCATAGCAACATCTTCTGTCAGCTTCTTGTTCCAGGTAGCTCCCATTGCCAATGCTTGCGGAAAAATGGTAGCACCGCTACCGTATGAGAAACCATGCACTGCCTCTACTTTTGTAATGGGCGGCACATATAAATGAGGAATCCCCGGGATTCCCCATCCCTCGCGTATTAATTCCATCTTGTCTTCCGGAGTCATTACACTCAGCAGACTTTCCACACGTTCCTCTACCGGAAGTGTCGGATCCATATAACGAAGAGCAGTTTTCTCTCCTTTCCTGTCTTTCAGCACTTTATCGGCCAAAAGTACCTCTACCTCTTTCACCGAAAAAGGCTTCACACGGCTATTGCCTTTAAATGCCAGTCGGACATGAGCACCGTATTTAGGTGAAAACGTGACCTGCATTTCTTTTGTACTACCCTTCACCTGATAGTCTACCGGAACTCCCAGATTCATCGGATCATAAGTAACGAATACACTCATCAGTCGCTTCAATTCCTCCTTTGATACACCCTGCATCTGAAGGTTAAGTTCGCACACATCACCGGGAGTCTGTAGGGTAAACATCAGCCATTGGTCTGCCTTCAGGTCCTGGCCATTCACTTCCCACACCGTTTTCGGATCTTTATCAAAAGCCAGCGGAGCTTTCTCCAGTTTGACCGATGCCGATACTGATAAGATATCACTTGGCTGTTGGGCCATTGTAAAAGAGCAGGACAATATGCCTGCAAAAAGAAACAAGTACTTTTTAAAATTCATACTATCAGATATTGATTTTACACTGTTTGATATTGCAAAATAAACGGCAACCTATTAATAGAACACTAAAGTTATAATTAATGTAACATTAAAATCCGCTTAATAAGATTATTTGAATGGAAAAAGAGAAGTTTGAAAGAAAAAAATACTAAAATTAATAGTCGTTTTTCATAGGAAATACTACTTTTGTCAAAGCTAATACTTCATTAAGGAACCATAAAATGAAAAAGACACTATCTATATTCTTACTTTTATTTATATGCTTGAACTCTATTGCCCAGTCTTCTAAATATGGTTTGCATATCCAGTCTTATCCGCTTCAGAACTCCGAGTTCACCAGCATGGCATTAGAAGATGGAAAGCCAATAGATACCAAAGGAGAAAAAATCACCTTGAACTTTAACCTTTGGATCAGACCGGACAATGTATTCGGAACTGTGTTTCGAATCATTACAAATAATAATAAAAACATAGATTTAATGTACAGTGTGGGTGAAAATGACAGGCGTTTCCCTATTCTGGTCACCGGAGATGTCGTACATCCCATCCCCAAGGAAGTAAGGCGTGAAACGTGGGTTTCAGCCAGCCTGACTCTCAACCCTAAAGACGGAAATATAACAGTACTCTACGACAGTACACAAATCAATGTCAACTATCCGGCATTAATAGGTACACAAGGAATACGCATTGCCTTCGGCTATTGTCCGTTCGATGGCTTCGTATTAGACGATGTTGCATCCGTAAATCTGAAAGATATCGGTTTGAAACGTGGGAATCAAGAAATCCGTCTATGGAAAATGGCGCGTCACAATGGGGATATTTGTTATGATGAAATATCTCACAAGCCTGCATCCGGCAACAATACGCAGTGGATTATCGACCAATACATTACCTGGAAGAAAATCTATTCACAGCATTTTACAAGTTCTCCTTCTATTGCGTTCGACCCTACTGTCGCAACGTTCTATATAGCCAATGACGGAAAGCGGGTATATGTTTTTCATGCCGTCGAACAAGTGACAGACTCCATACGGGTGAAAGGTGGAGAATTCGTAGCTAACTATCCGAACCAGCTTATCTACATTCCCCAGCGTCATCAATTGCTATCTTACAATCTGAATGAAAATCTTTATTCAATATTCGATCCTTGTACCCAGAGTTGGAAAGGGACGCAGGCTTCCGTCAAGGAACATGATTATTGGAACAATACGCTCGTCTACAATCCTTCCAATTCCTCACTGGTCAGTTTTGGCGGATATGGACATTATCACTATAACAATAAATTACTAATCAGCTATCCGTATGAGAACACTCCGCAACGGCATATCAATCTGACGAATATACATCCCCGATATTCCGCCAGTTCCGCCCTTGTGGACAGTACACTTTATATATTCGGTGGCCGTGGCTGTCCGTCCGGACGTCAGGAGTTATCTCCCCGGAATTATTATGATCTCTATTCGGTCAACTTACTCACCCAACAGGTCAACAAACTATGGGAAGCCCCTCAAAATCCGAGTGACGGTGACTTCCAGCCCAGTGAGAATATGATTTATGACTCGGAAAAAGAGTGTTTCTATTTCTTCTGTACACAATCAGGTGGTATCCTGATGAGAATCGATACAAAAACGCCACATTTCGAGCCCATGTCATTGCCCATGGGGCTGAATTTCCCCGGACAATATCTATACAGCAATCTATATTATTCTCCCAAACAGAAGAAATTATATGTGGCTGTACACCAGGCTGAAGTCAGTGGAAAAGCAGACATAGACATCTATGAACTGAACTTCCCTCCTATCCCCGTTTCATCATTCAAACAGTCTGAAGTCTCAGAAACGCAGACTGCCGGAGACAACCGTTTCTATGTTTGGCTATGTATTATCGGAGGATTGCTTATTGTTGGAACAGGAATCCTTTATTACAGAAAGAAGTGTGCCTCCCCTGTCCGGAACGAAGAACAAAAATCTCAGAAGGCGAACTTAGCTGCCAAGCAATCCAATACCCTTCAGGAACAAGAGAAATCGGAGATTAAAATCGATGTGCCTATCAACACGGTCAGTCCCACATTCCATAACTATGATTTTTCTAAAAAATGCGTTTGCTTTTTTGGTGGCTTCCGTGTCATTGATAAGGCAGGAAACGATATTACATCTTCCTTTACACCTACTCTCAAATCCTTATTGATATTACTGATTCTTTATACAGGAAGAGATCCCAAAGGCATCATCGGACACAAATTGATCCAGTTGTTGTGGTATGACAAAACGGAAGAATCCGCTAAAAACAACCGCAATGTATATATGAGTAAACTCCGTAACCTTTTAGAGAAAGTAGGTGACATCAAGATATTGAATCAGAATGGTTTTTGGAGCATACAATTTGAGAATGGTACCATTTGCGACTATCTGGAAACCCTCCATTTATACAACAAGAACAACAGTCCGGATCTGGAAAAGCTATTAGAACTGTTATTGCGCGGTATGATGCTTCCTAACGTCGAGGCTGATTGGATTGATACATTCAAGAATGATTTCTCCAATGACACCATCGATTTATTGTGCCGATTGTTAAAGCAGGAGGACCTCTCGGATATGCTGAAATTACAGATAGCGGACACCTTATTCCAGCATGACTACATCAATGAAGAAGCCCTCAGCGTAAAGTGCCGCATTCTTTGTCAACAGGGAAAGAAAGGACTTGCCAACACTGTTTACAATACCTTCTGTAAAGAATATGCAGCATTGTTGGGAACCCCGTATAAATATTCTCTGATTGAGATCATTGATGAACAGAACAAGAACTGATCTATGGAAAAAAATCGTCTGACTCAGCACAGGCCAAGTCAGACGATTTGATATAAAACCAACTACCTATTATTTATCATTACTTGCGTACCGGTTGCTTCATCTCCAACGGCATTTCCTTACGCAACATCTTACCGGCCTGCCCTACCA
>CAVCAX010000063.1:2511-3688 GCA_963599995.1 Coprobacillus sp. CAG:698 | reverse complement strand
AGCCACAAATAATGATCACTACCAACGCCTTCCTCAATGGGTACAAATATACTGGCACCTGCGGGAACCTTTTTGGCACATTTAAAGATCGCCGTACCTTCATCTATCTCATCAAACATAGCTACATAAAGCATTTCCGCACCTTCCTTCAAAGCCCCGGACAATTGCGCCCAAAAGAACGAACCTTTATTACGCGGAATCTGCACGCTCTCATGCCCTTTCATATTACGCCAGGAGAATCCCGGGAAAGCCAAAGGAGCATAATCCACTTTATTTTTTTTCGCCCACTTGATGTCACTTTTAATCAATTTACGATAACGAGGATACGAGTCTTCATTGTACCGTCCTACAAACCAAGGCATCACAACATCACACCGTTTTATCAACTCATGCAGACGAGGGTCCGACTCGGTATCCCCACTCAATTCGCGCCAGTGCGTAGGAACTCCCAGCATCACGCTAAAGCCCTGTGCTTTCAAGCCATTGATAATCTTTTCAGCTTCATCCAAACCGTAACGGCGGTGGTCATTGAAACCTACTCCCCAGACCGTAACCAGCGGTTTCCCATTATGATACAGATAAGAAGGATTCCCGGCATGATCTTTCAGAGAATGGCGTTCGGCCACATCGGCAATATCTTTCAGTAAAACATCCTCATCACCGGGACGCATACCACTTAAATCATACATGACACAAATGGCACGCTCGTATTTATTGGCCGCTTTCATGGCAGAGTTCAAAACTTTATTGAAATGTTTCAAACCACTCTCACCACGGATTTCTCCGACAAAACGCTGCATAAACACACCGTCCAATCCGTATTCTTTCATCCATCTGAAATGAGTATCTACCGTAGATTCATCGTACGAAGAAAAAGTATAGGCGGGCGTTCCGTCTGCAAACTTAAACTCTGTCTTATACAGTTTTTTATACTCCGATACTTCCGGCCAGAAGTCTATCGAACAAGAACCGGGGCGAAAGCCATCGTGCCCGGTATAGTGATACCACCCCCGATTGGCGCCATCATCAGGGGCATTAAACCACCCCTGATAACCGGCCATCACCAATCCTTTGTACGAATTGTACTGTTTACCGGCAGTCTGCGCCGTAATACCTATTGAAAACAACAAGCATAAAATAATCCAATCCAGTCTTTTTACCATAATCTATTTCTTTT
>CAVCAX010000063.1:0-2410 GCA_963599995.1 Coprobacillus sp. CAG:698 | reverse complement strand
GTGCAATGTGTACTTTTCTCCCGGATGTGTCTGTATATCATATTCATAAACCTTATATAAGAGAGGATATTGCGCTCTTAATCCGGCTGAGACCAGCGGTTCTTTAATAACTCCGCGCTTCATCAACGGATTCGGATTATCGCCCTCCGCTTCCTTAAGACCTGCACCTTCCAACGGTACATACGAACGTATACGCAAATTGCCGCCAATGCGTGAAGTTACGGTGGCTGTAGTCAATTCACCACCATTCCAGTCCATGTCCACTTCAAAAGCACCGCGGGCTACCAGACCTTTTACGCTACCCTTGTCCCAATCCTGAGGCAAGGCGGGCAGTAAATGTAAAGCCTCGTCATGACTTTGAAGCAACATCTCAGCTACACCGGCTGTGAAACCGAAGTTTCCATCAATCTGAAAAGGCGGATGCGCATCAAACATATTCGGATAAGTACGTCCGTCAGGATTATCCTTTTCCACCAGCTTCAGCATGTTCCTGATAATCTTATAAGCATGATCACCGTCGAGCAGACGTGCCCACAGATTAATTTTCCAACCGATAGACCACCCCGTAGCCATGTCACCCCGATAGAGAAGTGAGCGTTTAGCTGCCTGGAAAAGCTGCGGATGCGCATAAGGGGAAATCTGATTACTGGGATAAAGTCCGTACAAATGAGAGACATGACGATGGTCATTATTCGGATCATCCACATCCGCCAGCCACTCCTGCAACTGGTTGTACTTGCCTATCTGCATAGGTGGCAAACGCTTAATCATGCTTTGCAGACTGTCCCGGTAAGAGGTATCAGCAGGATATAACAGTTGGGTAGCCGACAGTACGGAGGTCAATGCATCCAACACGATCTGAGTGTCCATCGTACATCCGGCGGTTATCATCGTACCGGTTCCCGGAGGGCCCTGTTCGGGAGACATGGAAGGAGCACAGACCATCCAGCCATATTTAGGATGTTCCACCAGAAAATCGAGAAAGAAATCGGCTACTCCCTTCAAAGCAGGATAAGCAGTTTTCAGGAACGCCTGATCGCCGGTATAAAGATAATGTTGCCACAGATGTTGGCTCAGCCAAGCACCACCCAACGGCCAAACATACGAAGCACCATCCACAGGCCCGGCCATACGCCACAAATCCGTATTATGATGTACAGTCCATCCACGACACCCATACAAAGTGCGTGCTGTGCCTTGTGCCGACTCCGAAAGTTCTTTCACCATCCGGAACAGCGGTTCATGCATTTCCGGGAGATTGGTCACTTCCGCCGGCCAGTAGTTCATCTCCGTATTGATATTGATGGTGTACTTTCCATCCCACGGAGCCAACAGTTCATGATTCCAGATGCCCTGCAGTCCGGCAGGCTGTCCGCCCGGTTGCGAAGAGGATATAAGCAGGTAGCGCCCGAACTGGAACATCAATGTCACCAAACCCGGATCTTTTCTTTCATTGAAATGCTTGATACGGTAAGATGTCTCTTCCTGACAGGAGGGACCAACGTTCAGAGAGACACGTCCGAAAAGTTTCTGATAGGCTTCTTCATGAGCTGTAAGAGCCTGGTCGTAAGGGCGCTTCATCGCTTTTACCAGAAAGTCCGTTGCCCGACGCGTTTCATTGGCACTTACATCTTTATAATTGACAAAATTGGTTGCTGCCGTCACATAAATCACAGCAGCATCTGCACCTTTCACTTCTATGCAATCATTGGTGACATTGACTTTACCCTTCTCCGCCTTTATCTGTGTGCGGGTCTCAAAACGGATAGCTCCGGGAATACCTTCGTGCGCCGAACCATGTCCGGACAACAGCAGGCTTTTACCATTCTTTTTTATCTCGTATTCTTTATACGGAGTACTATATCTGGTTGTAAAATTGACCGCACCAGGTTTATCTGCCTCAACACGGATGATCAAAGCATTATCTACCAAAGAAGTAAATATGGTACGGGTATAATTCACTTCACCTATTTTATACCGTATGGATGCGACTGCCCGTTCCAGATCTAATTCCCTACGATAATTGGAGTAATCGGCATGTCCGTCAAATTCCAGCATCAAACTGCCAATTGTCTGGAAAGGCATGCCATGCTGCCCGGTAAAGAAGTTATCAGCCATAACCTTTTCAGCCTCTTTCTCACGTCCGGCAAAAATAAGTTCCCTGACTTTAGGCAATACACCGAATGCCTTCGGACTATCGTTGCGATGAGGACCACCGCCCCAGACAGTCTCCTCATTCAACTGTATCTGCTCGTTAACTACTCCACCATAGACCATGGCGCCCAAACGCGAATTCCCCAAAGGTAATGCTTCGGTCCATACTTTGGCAGGTTGCTGATACCAGAGTTTTAAATCATCAGCTTTAGCCATCAGGCAGCAAACACATACAATGCACAGACCTATCAAACGG
>CAVCAX010000062.1:8257-8634 GCA_963599995.1 Coprobacillus sp. CAG:698 | reverse complement strand
TCATTTTATATCTGATTTCTTTGTTGCTTAATCCGTGTCCGAGCAGGAACATCAGCATGGAATGAATGCTTGTTCATTATACGATATCAGGTGTATATTGGCTTGTCCGGTAGAGCATATTGCTTGAATGCAGTATGAATTTACCCCCTTCACCGCCTTCACCTTTTTGCTCAACCGCCTTATTCATCGGCAATAGAGGGTGAAGGGGCGCCCTATGTCGCCATGCACCGTGCTTATAGCCGATGATAAGCGTGCCGATGACTCGTAAGGACCGGATTCATGATTCCTGAAGACCGTACCGAGTGAGGGTTCACCTTACAACTGCGGTGGTAAAGGCTTTTGGGGGAAAAGATGAAGGCGGTGAAGGGGGTAAAAAC
>CAVCAX010000062.1:1445-8247 GCA_963599995.1 Coprobacillus sp. CAG:698 | reverse complement strand
GATATAGGTTGTTTTCAGAACAATTCCGGCCTCTGGAAAAAGACATAACATCTTTTTGGGAAAGATGCTATATGTTTTTTTGAAAGATACTATATCTTTTTTTTAAAGACATAACATCTTTTTTTGAAAGACGTTATATGTTTTTCTGAAAGACGCTATATGTTTTCCGCCCTCCCTCGTAGGTTCGGGAGACAGGCTCCTTTGGGTGTTATAAACACCTTTTAAAGAGTGCCTCTCCGGATACGAAAATTCATTCAATGTCGCCTTGTTGTGACGACATGGTTTCATTCCTGATTGGGTTTGGTTATTTCTCCAATCAGGCAGGAGTTCATTTTATATCTGATTTCTTTGTTGCTTAATCCGTGTCCGAGCAGGAACATCAGTTTCGTTACCGCACATTCCGGTGTACTGTCATAACCACTGATAACGCCGGCCTGTAACAATTGGATACCTGTTTCATAACGTTCCATTTCCACGGCTCCCGAACTGCATTGGGTGATATTGACAATAATGATTCCCCGTTCGGTAGCAGCTTTCAGTTGTTCTATGAACCACGGCTTTTGCGGAGCATTGCCCGATCCGAAAGTCTTCAGTACCACGGCCTTCAGCCCTTCTACATGGAGCAGGGAGGTGACGATACGCTCTTGTATACCGGGGAAAAGGGTTAATATGACCACGTTGGTATCAAACAGGTAGTGCGGTTTCAAGGCTTTTGTCGGGTCCGGTTTGTGGATGAGGTTCGGCTCATACTTGATATGGATGCCGACCCGTGCCAATGCCGGATAGTTGAAAGAACGGAAAGCATTGAAGTTTTCTGCGTTGATTTTGGTGGTGCGGTTGCCGCGCATCAGGTGATTCTCAAAGAAGATACATACTTCCGGTACCATTGCTGTACCGTTTGCGTTTTTGGCAGCGGCTATTTCGATTGCTGTTATCAGGTTCTCTTTTCCATCGGTCCGCAGTGTTCCTATCGGAAGTTGAGATCCGGTAAGAATAACCGGCTTGCTTAGATTTTCGAGCATAAAGCTCAAGGCCGAAGCGGTGTATGCCATTGTGTCCGTCCCGTGCAAGATGACAAAACCATCGAAGTTATCGTAATTGTAGTTGATGATTTTTACAAGCTTGGCCCAGTAGAGAGGTTCCATGTCCGAAGAGTCGATAGGCGGATCAAATTGATAAGAGGAGATTCGATAATTGAAGCGTTTCAGTTCGGGGACATGTTTTAACAGATGGTCGAAGTCAAAATTTTCCAAAGCACCGGTCTCCGGATTTTCTATCATTCCGATAGTTCCTCCGGTATATATCAATAAAACGGAAGGGTAGTTGGCTATCATATTTATGGCTTTCTTGTTAAATCAGCAGCAAAGATAATGCAAACGAGCGCAATGAAAGTTTGCTTTCAAATTGCCGAGTGTAGCTTATCTTCTGCAAAGATACAAAAAAATGTGATTTACGAACTATGATTTGTGAATTACGGATCAACCTCTGCCACACATAGCGGACCATATTGCACTGCTTGAGGTCCGGATGGCTGAACTACACTCCGGAAGTTGGATGTAAACTTCAGGAGTGCAGTCCGGTCTGTAGCAAGAGTGGCTCTGTTGACAAGAGAGTTCGGCCGCACCCTCAAGCCGGATGGAACAACCGATAACCCATGGGTCATCGGATGGCTTCCAGCAGTCGTAGAATGGCCTTTTCAGGATCTTTTTCTTCATCTAATAGAGTGACGAAACGGCTTCCGATGATACCTCCGCGGGCATTGTCGCAGGCAGCCCGGAAAGTCGCTTTGTTGGAGATGCCGAAACCTACCATGCGCGGGTTGCGCAGTTTCATGTCGTCTATCTTTTTGAAATAGGCACGTTTTTGCACATCGAAATCCTGCTGTGCTCCGGTGGTGGCTGCCGAGGACACCATGTAGATAAATCCATCCGTATGGGCATCGATATCCCGGATACGTTCCTCGCTGGTTTCGGGGGTGATCAGCATGATTACTTTGATGTCATGGCGTTCGGCGATGGGACGGTAGTCTTTCTGATAATCGCGGAAGGGGAGATCGGGGATGATGACTCCGTCGATGCCGCATTCCACGCACTTCCGGCAGAAATTCTCGAAGCCAAACTGCATGATCGGATTCAAGTACCCCATAAGGATGAGTGGGATATTTACATCCTTGCGAATGTCACGGAGCTGCTCAAAGAGCAATTTCAACGACATCCCATTGCGGAGGGCCTGTGTGGCAGCATTTTGTATGACAATGCCATCGGCCATCGGGTCACTGAAAGGAATGCCGATTTCGATCATGCTCACACCGTGTTTCTCGAGGGTGCGGATCACATCGGCTGTACCGTTCAGAGTAGGAGCGCCTGCACAAAAATAGATGGATAACAGGTCTTTCTTGTCACTATTGAAAAGTTGATTAATTCGGTTCATATACTTTGTTTTTTTATGGTTGGCGTAATTCGTTTAGAAACTGGCAGATACGTTCCGTATCTTTTCTTCCCGGTTGGGTCTCGAAACGGCTGTTGAGGTCATAGCCTGCCAGACGGGGATGATGGAATTCCCGGAGGGCTTTTGCACTGTATGGGTTGATGCCGCCGCTGAGCAGGAAAGGAGTATGGCCGTTATAGGCACGTAAAATGCTCCAGTCGAATTGATTGCCCGAACCGCCGTACTGCTGGCACTTGGTGTCGAAGAGAAAGTAATCGCAATACTTCTCGTAATCGTAAACAGGATGCAAGTCTTTGGGACCGGCAATGGAAAAGGCCTTTATCAGCTTGAAGCCGTTAGACTGGAGCGAACGGCAATATTCCGGTGACTCATGTCCGTGAAGCTGGATAAAGTTCAGTCCGAAACGGTCGGCAAACATGTCGATCGTCTGTCTGGGTTCGTTCACAAAGACACCTACGCGCCGGGCGTGCACGGGCAGGTAGTCGGGCATCTCATAAATGCAACGGGGGGATTTGGGGTAGAAGATGAAACCGATCAGGTCGATGTCCAGCATTTCTGTCTGACGGATGTTTTCTCCATCCTGCATGCCGCATACTTTTATTAATTTGCCGTTTATCATAATTCACAAAAAAGAGTTGGTTACTGCTTGTTTATCTGCGATATGAATTCTTTCAGGGTCTCGCCCGGCTTTTCGGTCCGCATAAAGGTCTCTCCGATCAGGAAACCTCTGAAGCCGGCATCATGGAGGCGGGAAACGGTTTCCGGTTGCGAAATGCCGCTTTCGGATACCAGTATCGTATCTTTCGGCAACTGTTCCGCCAGGCGGAAAGAGTTGGCCACATCCGTATGAAAACTGCCCAAGTTACGATTGTTGATGCCTACCATGTCTATACCTTTATATATATAAGGTAATTCTTCGGCACTGTGGATCTCGAGTAGCACTTCTAAGCCGAGTTCATGAGCCTTGTCTGCCAAAGCGCGGCATTGCGTCCGTTCCAAGGCAGCGGCAATCAGCAGTACCGCATCGGCTCCTACGATACGTGCCTGGTAAAGCTGGTATTCATCAATGACGAAATCCTTTCTCAGAATGGGCAGGTCTACCAAAGGGCGCGCCGTATGAATGTCCCGCAGGGTGCCGCCAAAAAACATCTCATCCGTAAGAATGGAGACGGCCGAGGCTCCGGAAGCGGCATACGCAGGAACGATCTCTTCCGGACGGGCATTCTCCTTTATCCATCCTTTGGAAGGCGACCGGCGTTTGAACTCGGCAATGATACCTGTCTGAGAAGAGGCGATGGCCTGCTTCATGGAGCGGGCAGGAAGCAGATCGTCGATACCCTCGGAAAGCTGTTCGATGGAGATCGCCTGTTTCTGCAACTCTACTTCCTTGCGTTTGTGTGCGATGATTTCGGATAATATATCTTTCATTGTCTTCTATTGATTAAGTTCTATAAACTTCCGGAGGGTGGCTTGTGCTCTGCCGCTTTCCAACGACTGCCGTGCCAGGTCGATGCATTCTTCTATCGGCTTTTCCGGACAAATCACATGGATGGCAAAGGCGGCATTTACGATCACCACCTCTTTTTGTGCTTCAGTTGCACGGTTGGCCATGACATTATCGAATATCCTGGCTGCGTCTTCCGGAGTGTTTCCTCCATCCAGGTCGCTCTCCGTGTAGCGGTGGAGATGGAGACTTTCCGGAGTGTAGATTTTCTCGCTGTCGCAGGTCGCCACCTTGAATTCGCCGGTCAGCGAAATTTCATCGTATCCGTCGAGGCTGTGGACTACGGCGAATTTTGTATTACCTTCCTGATAGGTGTAGTTGTACAGACGGAGCAGAGGCAGATTGTAAACGCCCAACAACTGATATTGCGGCAACACCGGATTTACCAACGGACCGAGCATGTTGAAAAAAGTACGTACGCCCAACGCTTTCCGTACCGGAGCTACTGCCTTTAACGCCGGATTGAAGAGGGGGGCGTGCAGATAAGCAATGTTGCATTTCTCTATGGAGCGGCGCAGTTTATCAACGTCGGTGGTGAATTTCACCCCATGTTGCTCCATCACATTGCTGGCGCCGCTGACAGATGTGGCACCGTAGTTGCCGTGTTTCACAACCGGAAATCCGGCTCCAGCCACGGTAAAGCAGGCTGCTGTCGAAATGTTGAATGTGTTTTTGCCGTCTCCTCCCGTACCGACGATGTCGATCGGAGAAAAGTCGTTGAGGTCTACCGGCAGGCGCATCTCCAACAATGCATCGCGAAAGCCGCATAATTCTTCGACGGAAATGTTGCGCATCAGGAAAACGGTGATCAGCGAAGCTACCTGTGCATCGTTGTACTTCCCTTGTGCTATGTTTTGCAGGATGGTGCGGGCTTCTTCCCGTCCCAGGTATTGATGTTCGAAGAGTTTATATAGAATCTGTTTCATACATTTATGCTTTTAAGAAATTGCGGATGATGGTTTTTCCTTGTGGTGTGAGCACCGATTCGGGATGGAACTGGATGCCGTGTACATCGTATGTGCGATGGCGCAATGCCATGATTTGTCCCTCTTTGCTCTCTGCCGTGATTTCCAGACAGGCGGGAAAGTGGTTGCGGCTGACTACCCAGGAGTGATAGCGTCCCACGGGAATCTCGCGGTCCAAATCTTGAAACAACGTATCTTTTCCGGTTATATCGATGACGGTTTGTACGCCGTGGTATACCTCCGCCAGATTCTCGAGTGTGGCGCCGAATGCTTCACCGATGGCCTGATGCCCGAGACAGACGCCTAATATGCTCTTGGTCGGCGCATATTGTTTTATAATCGGTAAGAGCAGGCCGGCTTCTGTGGGTATGCCGGGACCGGGGGAGAGGATGATTTTATCGAAGCGGTCTACTTCATCAAGGCTTATCCGGTCGTTACGGAATACCTCTATATCGGTGTATCCGAGTTCTTTCACCACATGTAGCAGGTTGTAAGTGAAAGAGTCATAGTTGTCTAAAAGTAAAATTTTCATTGTCTTCAGTTTTTGAGCGTTACTGCCAGATCGATTGCTTTTTTCAATGCCCCCAGCTTATTGTTTACTTCCTGTAATTCATATTCCTCCTGACTACGGGCTACGATGCCTCCTCCGGCTTGCAGCCATAGTTCGTTGTTGCGGCTGACAAAAGTACGGATGGTGATTGCTTGGTTTAAGTCGCCGTTCAACCCGATGAATCCGATACAGCCGCCGTAAGCGCCGCGGTTGTGAGGCTCTATCTCACTGATTAGTTGCATGGCGCGCACCTTGGGTGCACCACTGAGCGTGCCTGCCGGAAACGTGTCGATGAAGGTTTTCATCGAATTGCTTTGTTCGTCCAATATTCCGCTGACCCGGCTGACGAGGTGGATGACGTGACTATAGTATTGCGGCTCTTTATAGAATACTACCTGCACGTCGTGGCAATTCCGGCTAAGGTCGTTTCGTGCCAGATCGACCAGCATCACGTGTTCCGCATTCTCTTTCGGGTCGGCAAGCAGTGCCTGAGTCAGTTCTTTGTCCTTTATGGAATCGCCGGTGCGGCGGGTGGTCCCGGCAATCGGGTCGATGCAGGCCTGTCTCCCTTCGATTTTACAGTGTGTCTCGGGCGAGGAACCGAAAATCCGGTAACCGCCGAAGTCGAAGTAAAACAGGTACGGAGAGGGGTTGATGCTGCGCAGTGCACGGTATACTTTGAAGTCGTCTCCTGCGTATGGTTGGATAAATCTTCGGGAAAGTACGATCTGGAACACATCTCCACGGAGGCAGTGTGCTATACCTTTGCGGACATTTGCTTTGTGTTGCTCGTCTGTAATGGGGCTTCTTACCGGACCGGTTACAGAGAAATTATACGATGCGTAGTTCCGGTTCTCGATGGCGGCTTCCAGTTGGGCCAATCCGCTTTCTTCCCCTTCGCTGAGTATCTCTACCAGTGTCAGCTCGTTTTTGAAATGATTGAAGATGATGACATATTTGTAAAGGATATACAGAATGTCCGGCGCATCATTCATCTCATCGTGGCTCTCTTTGATGGGGATGTGTTCGAAGTATTTTACGGCATTGAACGTGGTATATCCGTAAAGGCCGTATGCTTCCCGATGCTCCCCCGTCACATGAAAACGGGAGATGAACTCGTTGATAGTCTTCTCTACGGTGAATGTTTCCGTCAGCGGCTTTTCTTCCCGGGTGTTGTCAGGGTTGGTGGTAGTGACGATGTCGTTGTTGATGCCGATGCTTGCCAACGGGCAGAGGGCAATGTAGGACATGGAGTTTTCTCCGGCATGAAAATCCGAACTTTCCATCAGTGCGGATTGAGGATACATATCCCGCACTTTTAGATAGATGCTTACC
>CAVCAX010000062.1:0-1435 GCA_963599995.1 Coprobacillus sp. CAG:698 | reverse complement strand
GTGTGTGCAAATCACCGAGCACCTGCTTACTATTGGTTTTATAAGAAAATGTCTTCACGATTTTATCTGTTTAATGGTTGGGTAAAATTCAAGCGAACGCTAAGTAAGTCTCAATATCTTTGTCTCCTCGTCCCGAAACGGTCAATACCACCACATCTTCCGGTTTGAATTTGATTTTCTTCAATGCTCCGAGAGCGTGTGCCGATTCCAGTGCCGGGATGATGCCTTCGAGTTTGGTCAGTTCGTAGGCGGCTTCTATGGCTTCATCGTCATTGATTGCCACTACCGTAGCCCGGTGTTGTGAGGCAAGGTTGGCATGTATCGGGCCGATGCCGGGGTAGTCCAATCCGGCAGAAATGGAATACGGCTCTTCTATCTGTCCGTCCTCATTCTGGATAACGAAAGTCCTTGCTCCGTGGATGATCCCCATTTTACCCAGTTGGATGGTGGCCGCAGTCTGTCCGGTTTCCACTCCTTTCCCTCCGGCTTCCGCCAATACGATGCGTACGCGTTCATCATCCAGATAATGGTAGATCGTGCCCGCTGCATTGCTACCACCCCCTACACAGGCAATCAGATAATCGGGGTAGTCGCGTCCTTCTTTCTCTTTCAACTGTTTTTTTATCTCTTCGCTGATAACCGATTGCAGACGTGCTACCATATCCGGATACGGGTGCGGGCCGACCGTAGAGCCGATGATGTAATAAGTGTCTGCCGGATGACAGCACCAGTCACGTATGGCTTCGTTGGTGGCATCTTTCAGGGTCATGTTTCCCGATGTCACCGGAACAACTGTCGCTCCGAGCATCTTCATCTTTTCCACATTGATGTGTTGGCGTTCCACGTCTGTCTTTCCCATGTAGACAATGCATTCCATATTCATCAATGCACAGACGGTAGCTGTTGCCACACCGTGTTGTCCGGCTCCCGTTTCGGCGATGATACGTGTCTTTCCCATGCGGCGTGCCAGAAGTATCTGTCCGATGGTGTTGTTTATTTTATGGGCCCCCGTATGATTGAGGTCTTCTCGTTTCAGGTATATTTTGCATCCGTACTTTTCCGATAGGCGATGTGCTAAATAGAGTGGGGAAGGACGGCCCACATAATCACGCAACAGCTGGTCGAACTCCTGCTTGAAACTTTCGTCATTCAATACGGACAGGTAGGTGTTGGTCAGTTCCTCTACACATTTGTGAAGTATTTCGGGGATGTATGCTCCGCCGAATTCTCCATAATAACCGTCTTTGTCAACTTGATAACTTTTCATATATTTCCTTTTTATAATTAAACTCTGTTTGTTGATGCGGGCAATCCGAACTTTGGTAATGACCGGAAAATTGAAAGAGCCCTGCCGCAAGTTGCGACAGGGCTCTTTCAATTTCTGTTATATCTTTAATGAGGTATATACATACGAGCACTGCTCCCTTACGACTGT
>CAVCAX010000061.1:2735-4369 GCA_963599995.1 Coprobacillus sp. CAG:698 | reverse complement strand
CATATATGCTGACGGTTCGTAAGAACCGTATTCATGATTCGTGACGACCGTTCTGAGCGGGACTTCACCCTGTATCTGCGATGGATAAAGGATTTGCTTGAAAAGGGTGAAGGCGGTGAAGGGGGTAAAAACATATTGGATAGAGAAGACAGAAGGATAGTCTTCATAGGTGATGAACGCTGAAGAAGATGTGTCCAAACTCTCTTGCAAACCAAACCACCCTTGTTACAGACCTCTGTGAAAAGGGTGATTTCTATGTTTCAGGTATTTCGACACACGCTCTTTTCTTTGCCTCTTTTCCGAAAGACTTAATATCTTTTCCCGGAAGATGCTAAGTCTTTTTTTGAAAGATGTTACATCTTTTTTTGAAAGACGCTATATGTTTTTTTGAAAGATGTTATATGTTTTTCCGAAAGACTTAAGTCTTTTTCCCCTCCCCTTCCGATTCGAGAAAAAAGTCTCTTTCCCTATCGGATTTATCATCTTGGCAACTTCGGATACATCTGCTCGAAACCTATTTGGGTTAAAGAGAATATCGTACAAACGCCATCAGGCAGAACCAGTTTTTAGTATTTCCTGTTATCGTTTCTTTAATAGCGTTTCCCGGAAAAGTAAGGGCGGTATTAAGATGGAAATACCAATGCTGCGAATGAAAATATTTGATGGTAAGGTTTAGTTCCGTACCATAGTAGCGGGATTTCATGACAGACAACCCCGGGTTACCTCCCAAATTATTGGTCTGAGGTGCCATGAACGTCCAGAATTGGGTGACTGTCTGCAGTTTGGCTACCGGAGAGTAAACCAGTTGCAGCAGATTCGACATTTCATTGGAGTTTTGCACGATTTTATACATATTGGCCCCCTGTACCCATTGCTCGCCTGTGCCTCCGGTATACAAGGCATCCCATCGTTCATAGGCTTTCGTCTTGGGGTTGTCTCCCGAAAAGTAGGCAAACCGGTAGCTCAATGCGGGCTTTCCGGGAGTACGGGCAAAGTTCCATCCTAATTGCGTGTACCATGCGTACGCCCTCATCTTATAATGACTGTTCGTCTGGTATCCCCCTTCGGCCTTATAAAACAGACCCGGTGTTCCGGCAGGCCGGTTACCGTAAAGGCGTAGATTATAAACCCATAATCCTTTACGGTTCAGGATAGTACCATCCGGAAGGTAATATTTTACTTCCGAACGTGGAGAGTGGAGTATGCTGGTGCCTATCTGTATGCGGTCGCTGCTGCCGAGCTCCAGGTTCAGGCCGTTCAGAACGGTATGGCTGTAGAATATAGGCAGCTCGTTGGGGCGCAGCTGAAAGGCCTGGAAACTCACTTTGTCTAAATGAAAGGTGGCAAGAAACAGCCTTCGTGCCGCCCAACGGGGATTTATCTGTAAAGCAGCCCGTTCCTGTCCGTTCATGGAGGTGTTGATGATGAGCCATCCATTGCCTAAGACGAATTGCTTCCTGCCATACAGTACGCTGTATGAGTATTCATGCTTGCCACCGAACCGTCGTCCTCCGATGAATCCGGCAAATGCATCTTCCATTTCTCCGTGAAAGCGGGATCGGTCGGTGAACAGTTCCCTGCCGGCGCTGAACGAAAGAATGTAACTGGCGCCGCCATATAGGTGAAGATTCCCC
>CAVCAX010000061.1:0-2667 GCA_963599995.1 Coprobacillus sp. CAG:698 | reverse complement strand
TCGGAATGATACGTGCAATGCCGTAAATGCCTCCCATGGCAAAACCTTCCAGCCAGGCGGTATACCCCTTCCCTGCGGGATTGTCGGCCAACGGATTGCCTGTGAGCAAGGGGGTGGGTTGTGAAAACCATGCATGGCTGTTGCTGTAAGCCATTTCGGATGCTGCCATTTTGAAGGTAAGCAAGGAATGGGGGGCGGAATAAATGACCGGAAAGGCGTCCAAAGATTTGAACAGATTACTTTTCCGGAAGGTGGTCCGGTCTTTATCCGCCAGTTTTACAGATACAAGCAGATCGAACCCTCCCTCTCCGGAAGGCTCTACAAGAAAAGTCGCATCTTCCACAAATGGAAGATTTTTGATCTGTGACAGATAGTAAGTGGTCTGAAACTCATTAAAATGGGTATAGGGATACACCGGAAAGGCCTGTTCCACCTGATTCCGTATCTGCTGTGACGCAACCGAATCGGCAGACAGTCCGCTGTATGTGAACTGTACGGACTGTATGCGCTCTCCCTCGTAAATGGATTGTGCATTATTGCTTTGAGCCACGATCCGGGTACAGCCGAATATCCCTATAGCCAACAGGATGATAAAATACTTCATTTTATAAATAATCGGTCCGTCTGCTGATCAATAGTCTGTCCACCCGCCGTCGGTCGCAATGATAGAACCGGTAATGGCGGATGCTTCATCCGAAATGAGATACAACATGGTAGAGGCTTGTTCCCAGGGGAAAGATCCCCGGTGTTCGGAATCACAGTATTTCAGCAGGCTCATCGTCTTTATTTTGCCCATTCCGAATCCGATGCCGGCCTTTTGTTGTGCTGCTACAAACTCTTCGGCACGTTCTACCATGGGAGTCCGTGTTTCCGCCATATTGACAGAGTTGATGCGGATGCCGTAGGGCGCATAGTCGATGGCGGCATTGCGCACCAGTCCGTTTACTGCGTGCTTGCTGGCAACGTAAGCCGGATTGCCGGACAATCCCGTCATTCCTGCAATGGAACCGACCACGACAATGGCGCCTCCGTTATCCTGTTCTATCATCTGGTTGAGTACGGCGCGCATTGATTTGAACGTACCTGCGGCATTGGTGGCAAACACTTTGTCCCAGTATTCGTCCGTAGCTTGTGTTATGACATTCGGCATCAGTTTTCGCTGCGCTTCGTCATATTTAAAGGGAGTTCCGGAGAAAACGCCGTCCATGACTCCTGCATTCAGGCAGGCATAATCCAGTTTGCCATACGTGCTGACGGTCTTTTTCACTGCTTGGCGGCAGTCTTCATCTTTCTGGATGTTACCGTAAACGAACAGCGCTTTTAGTCCTAACGCATTCAGCGAATCCGCCACTTGTTGCCCGTCTTTGTCCAACCAGTCCATAATCACTACGTTGGCCCCTTCCTTGGCTGCGCGTATGGCAGTCCATTTACCGATGCCCCTGGCTCCTCCGGTGATGAATATGGTTTTCCCCTCAAATCTGCCGGGGATGAAATAATCGGCCGATAGCCGGTTTACGTTATGTTTTTCGGGAGTTTTTCCTGTTTCAGGCTGTGCCCACATTGCGGTGACACTTAATGCCATGATTATAAATGAATAAAGTTTCTTCATGATTTCTCTGTTTTTATAATGATTCTCTGTTTTTACACAAAAAGTTCTCCCCTACCTGTCCTTGTATGGATTTGTATGAGCTACAGATCTGCGGAGAGGGATGCTTTCCGTGTTATCCTCTGCTTCCGAGGCTGTTTCGATCGGGATTCAGCTCCTTGACCACTTCCCGCACTTCTTTCTTGGTGGCTTCACTGTAAACGGCTATTTGCTGTCCGGGCAATGCCTCCTGTTTCTTACTTTCAATTTCCAATTGCACTTTCTCTTTTGAAGACTTTCTTTTCTTTGTATCCATATCTTTTGGGGTTTATTTAAGTTGGAGACTGTTTAATATTACTCAATATGAGCTGATAATACGCTTCAGAGGAAAATTAAAACAGGCTCTTAATACCTTTGTAAACAGAACGGGTTCTTTTATGGTTCACCGGATGCTTCGTTTTCTGTCTTTTATTCCGTTAAATATCTTGATTCCGATTGAATTTGCGTATCCGGCAGCCCGTCCGGCTTCGTTCTTGTTGCCGGCTGTGCTTTCCCGTAATTGCTATGCTTCCTCATACCATAAATTGCAGTGCTTTCCCATAATTGCAGTGCTTCCTCATATCATAATTGCAGTACTTCCTCATGCCATAATTGCTGTGCTTCCCCATAATTGCAGTACTTCCCTTAAATAATAAGGAGACGGTAAGTAGATGAAGACCAATGTATTGAAAAATAAATAATGAAAATATTAAGTCTGAATATTGTTAATTAGAAAATACTCTCTATCTTTGCACCGCTTTTCGATAGAACACCACGTTATTTTTTCGGGGTGTAGCGCAGTCCGGTTAGCGCACCTGCTTTGGGAGCAGGGGGTCGTGGGTTCGAATCCCGCTACCCCGACAACAGAGAGTTCTATTTGAAAAGTTTTCGGGGTGTAGCGCAGTCCGGTTAGCGCACCTGCTTTGGGAGCAGGGGGTCGTGGGTTCGAATCCCGCTACCCCGACAACAGAGAGTTCTATTTGAAAAGTTTTCGGGGTGTAGCGCAGTCCGGTTAGCGCACCTGCTTTGGGAGCAGGGGGTCG
>CAVCAX010000060.1:101474-103248 GCA_963599995.1 Coprobacillus sp. CAG:698 | reverse complement strand
CTATGCATTAGCCATCTGGTATTTTTTTTTTGTGTTTTTTCTTATTCTATTAACAGTTATTAATTATTCCGTCGATTATATGGACAGTTCGATCGGTTATTCGGGCTAAATTCTCATCATGTGTCACAATGACAAATGTCTGCCCCAACCGGTCGCGAAGTTTAAAAAACAACTGATGCAACTCCTCTTTATTATGCGTATCCAAACTACCGGAAGGTTCGTCTGCCAATATCACTGCCGGATTATTGATAAGGGCGCGGGCAACGGCTACCCGTTGTTTTTCTCCGCCGGAAAGTTCATTCGGCTTATGTGAAGCCCGTTCTGCAAGCCCCATGAAGTTCAATATCTCCAACGCATGAGCAGTAGCCTCCTTGGATGAGGTACCGGCAATCAAAGCCGGAATCATCACATTTTCCAGTGCAGTAAACTCCGGAAGCAGTTGATGAAACTGAAAGACAAAACCGATATGCCTGTTTCGAAAGGCAGAAAGCTCTTTTTCTTTCATCTTGCTGACCTTGGTCCCATCTATATAGACATCACCGGTATCCGGCTCGTCAAGCGTACCCATAATTTGCAGCAAAGTGGTCTTACCGGCTCCACTCGGCCCGACAATACTGACAACCTCTCCTTTATTTATCTCCAAATCAATTCCTTTCAGAACTTGCAATGCCCCGAAATTTTTTGTGATTCCTTCCAATCTTATCATAATAATAATGTGTCAATATAATAATGTGCCATTATTCACAATCGTTTTATAACATATTCTGCTAAGTAGCAGCCGAATACAGCCGGCATATAGCTCACCGTACCACAAGTAGACTTTTTGTTCATCTCATCATCCGTCAGCAATACCGCCTTCGGATCGGCCTGTTCCGTACTAAAGACAACCGGTACTTTTCGCTTCACACCCATCTTTTGCAGTCTCTTGCGCACCGCCTTGCTCAATCCGCAGTGGTATGTATCCCAAAGGTCGGCAAAACGGACCTGGGTTATATCACTCTTTGCACCGGCACCCATGCTCGACACGATTTTAATGCGCCTCTGCAAAGCATGATAGATAAGATAACATTTCGGGCTCAAAGTATCTATTGCATCGACAATAAAATCATATTCATCGGCATCCAGCAGTTCCGGAATATTCTCATCTTTCAAGAAAACCGGTGCCACCTTCAATTTCAAATCCGGATTGATGTCCTTTAATCTTGCTTCCAACACCTCAGCCTTGAACATCCCCAAGGTAGAGTGCATTGCAGGCAACTGCCGGTTTAAATTGGTAATCTGTACCGTGTCCGCATCGACAATGGTCATTCTGCCAACACCGGCACGGCAAATCATTTCGGCAGTATAAGCACCGACTCCCCCCAAGCCGACCACAAGCACATGAGCGGCCTGCAAACGAGCCATTTTATCTTCACCCAATAAAAGCTCTGTTCTCTGTTTCCAACTTATCATCAATTTTCCTTTAATTTTTCTTTAATTCTTCAATTCTTCGCCAGTACTTCTTTAACTCTTCTTCAGCCATTTATAGAACCATTTACCCACTTTCTCATAATGCTGCGACTCATTGCTTCCACGCGGATTGGAAAAAGAGAGCGCCTCCTGAGGTTCGCCCAACTGGTCCGGGTATAGAATAATGAGGCTGTTATTGGAGAAATATTTTCCGAGTTGTGCCGGCAGTTTCTCAAAAGACGTATCATAAGAGATCGAACCGCGCCGTGCACTGATAATAACCAGCAGATGATCGAAGTTCACCTGTCCTGTGAGCAATAACAGA